>JACQIF010000042.1 GCA_016198635.1 Candidatus Aenigmatarchaeota archaeon | reverse complement strand
TGCGACATACCGTGCGGCATATACGACCCGCACAACGCACAGATGGCAGCGCACACCGTGGTAAGAATGGTGCAGCTAATGGATGAAGCGACGCGAGCAATGGGAGAAACTCCGACAAAAGAACAACGCCTGAAGTTTGTGCATGACTTTGCCAGATACACGCACGTCAAAGAAGAACATACCGAGATAGTTAAGAGGGAAGTGCGCGTGTTATGGGGCGACTACTTCAAGCCAGATAATGTAACAACGGAAACTCACGAACTGGTGTGGAAAATTATGAAAAGCGCTTCAAAAGCACGCCAGGGTTACGATATGAAAGACGCAGAGGAGCTTCTGGACACCGTGAATCGTCTGGCTGAGATATTCTGGAAGACAAAAAATATGCCTACCGTACGCGTCAAGGCGCCCTACCCGACAGGCAAAGAAATTGTTGTCCCGAAAACGTGAGCATATGCTGAAATTGGCTGTAGTCTCTGGCAATAGCATGGAACCAACCCTGCGCGAGGGGCAGAAGATACTTATCTCAAAGATCGGGACGCCGAAAAAAGGCGATATTGTCGTCCTGAAACACCCTTACAAAAACATCAATATCGTGAAAAGAGTTGCCGCTGCGAATGAAAGTGGATATCTTGTGGAAGGCGACAACACGGGCGAGAGCACTGACAGCAGGCATTATGGAACCATTGGCAAGGAAAACTTGGTCGGAAAGGTATTATTTCCTTATCTATCCGGAAGAAGGCGGTAAGTAAGTTTCACTCGTTGTCCATTTTGCGAACGTACACACGCACGTTCTCCTCCTTTTTCAGCAGTTTTGCCAACCTCTTTATCAGTTCAGGGGGCCACGGTTTCCACGAACTGTCGTTCGGGTTGTCCGGGTTGAACGGGTAGGACTGTACTATGTCCCGCAGGCGAAACATGTCTATACGCGATGCGTCACTCCATAGGTTGTACTCCTGCAGCAGCGCACGAACGTCGTCCTCGCGGTCCTTTGGTATCTTCAAATCCCCATAAGTGGCGATCCTCGCCTTGAAGCCAGAGCCCGCGACTGCCGTAACGCCCTCCCGTTTGGCGTACTCTGTCAGGGCTTTCTTTACCTCCTCTTGTTCTGCAGAAAGCATCTTTACCTTGTCCTGCAGCTCCACGTAACGGTTCACGAGCTGGACGCCTGTGTCGTTTGCGTAAGCCGAAGGAGGCAGGTCCTCGACCTTGTAGAGATGCTTCCACTCCGGGCAGATGGGACGGAACTCGCAGTAGTCGCACAGCGCACTTACGCGCGGCTTAAAGTCGCGCTCGCCCTCTATGCGTTTTATGAGGTGTAAGGTGTCTCTTTTGAGCTCCTCTAGCTCGGCGTCCGTTTTCTCTATCACAACGTCCTTTTCAAACGCCAAGAAGTGCCATATCAGCTTTACGCGGCTAGTCTTGTACGCACTGCGGACAGCTATTGAATAGAGAGCAAGCTGGCGATCCGTGCGCGCGGTCTCGTCGGGCATCAGGTGCAGGGACGTCTTGTAGTCGTGTATCTCGTACGTGTCCGTGCGCGGATCGTAGGACAGGCGGTCTATGAACCCGAGGAGTGTGTGCCCGTTCAGCTCTATCAAAACTTTGTGTTCTAAGCCCACAGTCTTGGCCTGGTTAAACGGCGCGTGGCGCTTGTAGTACGCCTCAATATACGCTTCGCCCATCCTGCAGAAGTTCTCTTCTGTGTAGCCAGCCTTCACTATCTTTATAGCAGGGCCCCAGTTCTTCTTCCATATTTCGTTGTAGTACGTGAGCAGCTCCTCTAGCGCCAGCACTTTCTGAAACTTGGCGTCTTTGTAGAGTTTTTCCAGTGCTTCATGGACGCGCGAGCCGAGGAACGCTTCCACAGACTCTTCTATCTCCGGTGGTTCGATTTCATCTATATAGTGGTACTTGAAGCGAAGAGGGCACTGTTCGAACGTGGATAGGCGAGAGTGCGAGTACTGCATGCCGAGCGTACGCGGCAAGAGGTAATAAAGCCTATGCGTAGCGGACCGCTAATTCCCCTAAAAGCTCACTTAAACCCTTATATACATGCCCTGCGCAACTTTAACTACTAACCGAAATTTTGAACGGAGGTGAAAAAATGCCGTTAGATCTTGCAACCCCATTGGCGCCGCTCTTCGTACCGATCCACGTGCTAGCACTGCTCGTAGGTATCTATGGAGCGTACGGAGCCAACAAGATGAAACAGAACCTGTGGGCGATTGTATTCGGGCTGTGGGCGATAAGCGAACTGGTGTACCTTACAGTGCATCTCAACCTTAACATCGTAACACAACTGACCGCACACACGTTGCAGGAGGTCTTCCTCTTGGTAGGATTCCTCTACGTCGTATACAGCAGCAGGAAAACAATGTGAACGCTGCGCGTATTTTATTCTTTTAGGATTTTTTTATTCTCCAATCAGTTTTTATTATAGTTTGCCGACACGCTCTTATGAAAAAACTTTTTACAAGCGAATCAGTTACCGAAGGCCACCCAGACAAGATATGCGACCAGATTGCAGACGCGCTCTTGGACGAACTGCTCAAACAAGATCCCAATTCGCGCGTGGCGATAGAAGCCCTGACAACGCAGAGCCTGATAGTCGTCGCTGGCGAGGTCACGACACGCGGCTACGCTGACGTGCAGGGAACGGTGCGGCGCGTACTCAAGGAGATAGGCTACGAACGCCCGGAACTTGGTTTCAACTACGACAACGCAACGATACTTGTCTCACTGCACGAACAGAGCCCTGACATATCACAAGGCGTCACGTCCACGGACGCACGCGAACAAGGGGCCGGAGACCAAGGCATGATGTTCGGGTACGCCACGAACGAAACGCCGGAACTGATGCCGTTTCCCATCACATACGCCCACGCACTGACGCGGCGGCTCGCTGAGGCGCGAAAGAAAGGCGAGATAAAATGGCTGCGGCCTGACGGCAAGTCGCAGGTTACAGTGGAGTATGAAAATGGGAGGCCGAAACGCATAGACAATGTCGTTATAGCCGCGCAGCATGACCCCGACGTGACGCACGAACAGATACGCATGGAGATACTTGAGAAGGTAATCAAACCTGTGTGCGGGACGTTCGTAGACGAACGCACGCGCATGCACATAAACGAAACAGGACGTTTCGTCCTAGGGGGTCCTGTTGCCGACTCCGGTCTTACAGGGCGGAAAGTTGTCGTAGACACATACGGCGCGATGGGAGGCTCAGGAGGCGGCGCGTTCTCGGGAAAGGACCCTAGCAAGGTGGACCGTTCTGCGGCTTACGCAACGCGCCATATAGCCAAGAATGTTGTCGCAGCAGGTCTCGCAGACCGTTGCGAAGTTCAGGTAGCGTATGCGATAGGAATCGCAAAGCCAGTGAGCATTGCCGTAAATACGTTCGGGACAGGTAAAGTTTCGGATGAAAGGATGCTGGAACTGATCGAAAAATACTTTGACATGAGGCCTGCCAAGATAATAGAACGGCTGCAGCTGCGCAGGCCGATATACCGGAAAACGGCCTCGTACGGCCACTTCGGGAGAAACGAGCTTGAATTTACATGGGAACGCACAGACCTAGCAGCGACGCTCCGTAATGAAGCGGGTTAAAATGAGTGTTTGTGTGATTTGACGTAAGAGTCGTATGTGTCGGCAGTATGCGTATCAGTACTGTTCTTGTCGAAGACCGTGCATCTGTAATCCACAAGCACAGAGTCTTCCAGCGCTTCAAATGAGTGCAGTACGCCAGGCCAGATTATTATTTCAGAGCCTTCGTCGGCCACGAACTCCTCCCGCTGACCGGTAAAGCCGTTGAAGACCTTTACCTTTACCTTGCCTTTGGCCAAGAAATGCTTCTCCGGTTTTCTCGAAGGGTCAGCGCCAGTGTGATAGTGGTTGCCAAAAACAACCCCCCTTTTCCTTTCCAGGACAGTGACCTGCATCCCCTGCTCTCCCTTACACCACTCGTACGTCAGGCCTTTAGGGTCTGCGGCGTTTACGGGCGCAATCTTTCTTATCTCGGCTCCCTTGAAATCCATATGCTAACCACCAGAACGCTTGGCGTACATACGCCACCTGCCTTCGCCTTTTGCCTCCACCATCCCTGAAGTGAGGAGGCGGTCTATGTATTTCCGCAGCGTGCGTTCGACCATGGGCTCAGCCTTCTGCGCGCGCACGCGCCGCTCGTACTCTCTATAGAGGTCAGAAGGCTCCACCTCCCCGGCAGCGCTTATTATTTCGTATAGTATCTTCTGGTGCATGTTGAGCATCTCGATTTTTTTCGTGTCGGACAGGACAGACGCACGGGGCAGCGCCTTCGTGATATGCGCGTCCGTGATGCGCGCCGCGTCGGCGTTTTCAGCAAGTTCAGCGGCAACATGCAGGGTATCGATGGCAATGCGCGCGTCGCCGTTCGCGTGCTCGGCTATGCTCTCAATCTGTTCTCTTTTTATAGCACTGGGAACGAGCCCCCAATCCACACGATCGCGTACGATATCCACAATTTCATCCGTTTTGTATCTATAGAACTCGATGAACTCGGCGGAAGCGAAGCGCGAACGGACGCGTTCGTCCACATTGTGCAAAGCCGTCTCCTCATTGGATATCAGGATGAGCCCGACATTCTCGGTCTCCAGGACGTCATAGAGAACGCTGGGGTCTTCAACTTTGTCCATCTCGTCCAAGATAACAACGATACTGCGCTCCTTCGCTTTCTTGCGCAGGACGTCCAGAAGCTCGTCTGTAGGTGTGCCTTTGCGGTGCACGGAAAGGACGACTCCTAACGAGTTCAATACGGACAGCAGGATTTTGAAACGCGAGGGGTACTTCCAGCAGTTCACGTAAACGTACGCCACGCCAGGTGCGTGCGCTGTGAGCTCTTCGCATACATAACGGGAGATGCACGTCTTCCCAGAGCCCGGAGGGCCGTAGAGGAAAGCGTTCCTCATTTTCTTTTTGTGCGTCATAGGCATCAGGCAGTCGCGCAACGTCGTGAGTTGCCCGTCACGATGCAGGATGCGCGATGGGACAAAATGCTCTGTGAGTGCGCGTGCGTCCTTGATTATCTGATTTTCTGGATAAGAAACCATAATGGTATTTCTATTGTTCCGCTATAAATAGCAACGAAAGGCGCATAAATGTTTAAGAGGCTGTTCGTTAAACGTAACACGGTGGTTATCTGAAACGTGTGGCTCTTCTGCTGGTTTTTTTGATTGCAGTGTCGGGCTGCATAGCGGGCGATGAGTTCAGGAAAGGGTTCGATGCACTGAAGAGCGCGGCCCCTTCCAGAGAGCAGGTTGAGAAAGGCCTGTTCTGCAGTAACGCGGCCTTTGCCGTTACATCCGCATCGTGGTCCAACGGGGAGTTAAGCGTCGTTATAGAAAACAATGGGAATAGAGACCTGTCGGGATTTGATATAACAGCGCGTTCTGCGCGGGGCATTATTACCACTGGAGATGGGAAAACGATCGCCCAAAGCCTTACAGGCACTATCATAGTTTCGACAGCAGACAGGCCAGACGATGTGACTGTTGCTTCAACAGAGTGCCCGAGCGCAAAAGATACTGCTATAGTAATCTCATCCTAACGACGTACCGGCATAGCGGTACCGTGCCCTTCCATCAGCTCTTTTTATAGCCCTGGGAATCTTGTGACGCCCAGCGTGGATACGGAGACCGTCCGTACATGGTGTGTCATCGGATGAACTCTAGAAGAAGGTGGATGTAGATGCAGGTAACAATGAAGGAGAATGTAAATAGGATATGGGTAGGCTCGCCAAAACTCGAACGGATAATGGGCATCGATCATGGTATGATCG
>JACQIF010000039.1 GCA_016198635.1 Candidatus Aenigmatarchaeota archaeon | reverse complement strand
TCGGCAACTGCTGCTCGTCGCTTGTGCAGAGTCTCTACTATTACGCGCACGTAAAGGCCAACGACGAGGCCGTGCCGGGCCTGATGCACAACACGATGGGCGGCTACCGCGTGGCTGACGTAACGCCGGTCGCGGCGTTCGACATAGACAAGCGCAAGATTGGCCGTGACCTCGGTGAGGCGATCTTTGCGAAGCCCAACTGCACAAAAACGTTCTGCAAGAACGTCCCGCGCATAGGTGTCACCGTCCAGAAAGGGCCTGTGTTCGATGGTGTCGCAACACATATGAAGGACTATCCTGAAGACCGTCGGTTTGTCATTTCAGACGCGCCGCCTGTGGATGTCGTTCGCGTACTGAAGGAGACCAAAGCAGACGTCCTGATAAACTACATGCCCGTAGGCTCGCAGGAAGCCACAGAGTACTACGCGAACGCAGCGCTCGAGGCTGGTGTGGCATTCGTCAACTGCATGCCTGTCTTCATCGCCTCGCGCCCAGAGTGGGCGCAGCGCTTCACGGACGCTGGCGTGCCAATAGTGGGCGACGACATAAAATCGCAGGTCGGCGCCACGATCGTGCACAGAACGCTCGTGAAGCTCTTCTCGGATCGCGGCGTCAAGATCGACCGCACGTACCAGCTCAATACAGGCGGCAACACAGACTTTCTGAACATGCTCGAGCGTTCGAGGCTTAAGTCAAAGAAGATATCGAAGACAGAGTCAGTCCAGTCGCAGCTGCCTGCGCCGCTTCCAGCGGAGAACATACATATCGGGCCCTCAGATTACGTCCCGTGGCAGAACGACAACAAAGTCTGTTTCATCCGCATAGAAGGCAGGAAGTTCGGCGATGTGCCGATAGAGCTCGAGCTGCGCTTGAGCGTCGAAGACTCGCCTAACTCCGCGGGCGTTGCGATAGACGCCATACGCGGGGCCAAGATCGCGAAAGACCGCGGCGTCGGCGGCCCACTAATCTCGCTTTCTGCATACCTGAAGAAGCACCCGCCTGTTCAGTACCCTGACGACGTGGCACGCCGCATGGTCGAAGAGTTTATAAAAGGCGAACGCGAGCGGTAGTTATGGCTTTCAAGTCGATGCTGCCTGACGCGAGCAAGCGCTTCAGCATAAAGGTCGGGATTCTGTTCGCGCGTCTGCCGCTTACGCCGAATATGTGGACCGTTGTTTCTTTGGTTCCTGCTGTCATAGGCCTTTACCTGCTTTTGCAACACCGATTGCTTGCTGCTCTTGCTGCGTTCGTGGCAGCGGCAGCGATGGACGCGATAGACGGCGGCGTTGCGCGCGTGCGCGGCCAAGCGACGAACTATGGCGCGTACCTTGACGGGATGACTGATCGCTTTGTCGAGGCAGCGTTGCTCTTTGGACTGATGGCCTTCGGTTACGCAGACTGGATTCTGCCCGGCTGGGCGTGGCTTGCGCTGATGCTGTTCTTCGGCACGACTATGACTACGTTCGCCCGTGCGTATGCCGACCATAGGAAGGTCGTCACGGACCCAGAGGCACTCGCAAAGATGGGCGGTGTGCTCGAACGCGCCGAACGTCTCGTGCTTATATTTGTTTCGATGGCTGTGTGGTTTGTTAATCCGGTTTATGCAACGCAGATAGTTGCGTTAGGTTCCATGCTGGCCGCATTGACTGTAGTGCAGAGAATGCTTGCTGTTCATAGGTTGCACAAAGACTGATGTCCAAGGAATGATAATTTGAAAAGGGAACGATACTCTGCGGTATGGAAGCGTGGCGTGGATGCCCTTGTGGTCAAGTATAGGGGCGACATGGAGTTCGAACAGTTCATTTCTGACATGGCTATCCAAGGCAAGATAGTCTTCGAGAGCAGCGGGCAGAAACAGGACGTGAAGTACTACAGAGGCGACGAGGCTCGGATGAACGAAGTTCTGGCCGATATGCAAAGAGTCGGCCTTGCATGGAAGGTCAGATACACCAACGAGGCGAAGGAGTTGGTGGGCACGCTAACGCCTGACGGCGCGCGGCTTCTGAAAGACCGCCTTGCGGGTTCCCGTGAAAAGAGCATTGTGGAAACGATCGACGAAATGGCCAAGAAGGTCGCCGGCTAGTTTCTACCGCAGGTTCCGCAGAATCTTTGCACCGAACAGCCTTGCGTAACGCGAGGGCGACATCCTTTTGTACACGGGCTCGACGCGCCCTTTCTTTATCGCAGAGAGCGGATCGTTACCCTCCACGTTCGTGTATGAAAGACTGACGTCCTTCCAGTGGTGGGCGTCCGAGTTCGCGATGGCAGGCATGCCGTGCGCCTGCGCAGCACGCGCCGCGCGCTCGTTAAGCGCTGTGCGAACCCTCGAGTTCCATGCTTCTATCGCATCGAACCGGTTGCGCCCTATCTCGTCGCCCAACGAGTGGCGCGGGAAGTTCGCGTAAGGGTGCGAGGCGACAGCGATGCCGCCAAGCGCATGAATCATTTCGATTGTTTCGGCTACAGGAAGGCCGCGCGGTACGTCACGCGTAACGCCGAGCGCGAGTATGTGGCCTGACGCGGACGAGACCTCGATGCCCGGTATGACGATGAACCCTTTCATCCCTTTGGCGGCTTTCAGCGCTTCTAGTGCGCCGCGGATGGTATTGTGGTCTGTTACGGCAACGCCATCCAGACCGGCATGCACCGCCTGCCCGACTATTTGTTTCGGTGAGCCTACCGCATCGATACGCCACGTTGCGTTTGACGAGTAGTGCGAGTGAACGTGCAAATCGAGCTTCATGGGGTTAACACGTCCGTCGCCCTATAAAAACCAAACATATATACAGGCGCCCCGAGACTACGTTTTATGGCACGCCGTGGATGGCTAGATACGGTGGAAGGCGCGCTCACGAATCCGAGCCGGTTCTTTTCAAAGGAGCCCATCGAAGGGGGATATCCGAGGTCTGTAGAGTTCGCGGCGATAAACTTCATAGTCTACGCAGTCTTGTTTTCGATCACGTACAGTGCGTTCGCCCCGTTCACTTCTTCCGTTACAGGCGCTTTGAGGTTTTTGATAAATCCGGGGGCGACAGCTGTAATGACATCTGCGCTAGCGACACCGCTCATCCAGAACATCGTGCTCTACATGGGCTGGACTCTTGTGACGCTGCTCGTGAACGGCCTCATCACGTTCACTGTAGCCCGTGCGTTGAAAGGCAGCGGCACGCTTGAGGAAACTGTCCGCGTCTTCAGTTACGCCAGCGCGGCGTCGCTGTTCGCATGGATACCTTATGTCACGGTCGCAGCGAGCCTCTACTCGTTCTACATAGGCGTTGTCGGCGTGTCGTACATGCACGGCTTCAGCAGAACCAAAGCGGCTCTCGTGGCTGCGTTGGGCATACTGCCAATAACGGCCGTGGATTACCTGCTTGTTTACAGGGCAGGGCTCTTGTAGAACTAATCGTACTCTCTCCATCTGTGCCCGCATTTTGCACAGGCGAGGAAGCGCGTAGGCGGCTCATCCGCCGAGCGGGTCTGCTGTATCCACCAGTAAGCTTGATTGTGTGAGCATTTTGGACATTCGGTTTGTGTAACGGGAAGTGCATCCATCTCGATGTCCTTTTCCATAACGACAACATTTTCAGAAGGCTTGACGCGTACATGTTCTTTCAGGACGACACGTTCCCGCGGCTTCATGGAACGTCGCGTTCCGCACGCCCTGCAGGCAATCACAGTAGTAGTCTTGAGCTTCTTTGGGACCATTATCCCGCCGCACTTCTTGCAGAACTCTACCATTGGGAACACCTAAAACAGTTTATTTCCCAGCAATAGCGCAGAAAGAGTATTTAAACACAAAGAACCTAAAACCGGAAGCCAAACAGATGCGCAACAACCACAAAAATATAAACTATTGATAATACGATGGCCGTTGACACGCCAAGCAGCGCCCTGCCTTTACTGACTTTATGGGCATATGATAGTCCAACCACGTTGAGATACAACAATGAATAAAAACCCGCTATCATCCCTATGAAAGGAATCCACTGGAAGAGTTTTGTAGCGCTGCTGAAGCAAAAAACGCGCATTGTGGCTTCGTAGGAGCCTTTGCCGCCCACGAATTTCATCGTCAAGAACACCAAAATACTCATAACCAATATTTCCAAAGCGCCGCCAATCAGATTTTTTGTAAAAACGTCCAATAGGCCACTCCCGAGATTTGGTACAGACAAAAGGGATGCAAGAATGCTATAGAGAGTTATGTTTATCCCTGCGAATTTGAGTGGTTCAATGATGCTCTTCTTGGGCATTTTGGAGAAGAATTTTCCCGGTTTTGTCAGAACAAGCCTCACGTTTTCAAGCCACGTGAACAGCCATTCCATGTTTGTAGTTCAAGACCGGAGAATAAAAGCTTATAATTTCCCGGCTACCTCATCAAGAATTCACTTACAGTTTCTTTACCCTTCCGGGCCTTGGTTCGTAGCACGTCCCGACTTCAAGAAGCTCGTTTATCACAGGCTCTGCCTGCGCTTCGGAGACCCCAGCTTCCTTAACGACAGCGCCGTATTCGGCGCCTGTGCCGTCGTCCAGACGTTCGATCGCTGCCAGCACCCGCTCCTTGACAGCACGCTTGTCTTCTGGCGGCTGTTCGTCCATCGATTGCGCTAACGTAACGGCCATCTCGGGCGACACGCCGGCTGCGGCAGCGAGCTTTTTCACCTCCTCGAGGTCCGACGTCTGCTTCATCAGTTCCTTCACGCGCTCGCGGACGCTTTCTATGCGGCGTTTCTGGTGCGCCAGTTCAGCCAACCGCAGAACAAGGAAGTTCGGGTTCTCGACCTTGCGGACGATCTCCGGCTGCACGTACAGTTCGCCTTCGTACTGGCGCAGTTTGCCTATGACGTCCACGAGGTCGCCGATCTCCACTCCTTCCATCGCCTTGGTATTCTTGAAGAACTTCACTCGTATGGTTTCGCTCTCGTCATCAAGCACAAGGAAGCCGTACTGCCCGTCCTCACTGACGAAACGGTTCATTACAGTGCCCAGCACGCGCGCACGCGAAACGCGCAGGCCATCGCGCGTTATGACGTATCCTGGCTCGAAGCCCTCTGCTGCATGATACGCGCCTGTCATTATCTGCTTCAACTGCGCTTTCACCGCAGTCAAACGAGTTTTTTCTGGCATATAACACACCTTCCAGTTTCATTTTATTTATGACTATTGCTTTATCTAGATACATTTCAACTCATTCTTTGCAGATGCCCTGTGCGTGGTTCGTATAGCGTACCGCTGTTCTTCATCTGGTGCAGGATCGTTGTGGCTGTCGTCTCGTCGATGCCGTGCTCCTCAAGCTCTGTTATTATCTCCTGCTCTGGTATGAGCTTTCCGAACTTCTTCTCCAGCGCCTCTATAGTTTCTATAACGGTACGGATCTTATTGCGCTGCGAAGCGGAAGTGCCGCCCTCGGCCTTGTCTATATCAAGCTCGCCCGTTTCGGCGTCAAAGCCCAACTGCACTATCGAGTACTTCATCAGGCGTATCGCGCGGTCCGCATCCTCTTCGGCCACTTCGTTGACGAGCCGCACGCGGGCCGACGCCTCCGCGAGGCGCATCAGCGCTTCGTACTGGCGCAGCGTTAGCGGAATGGGACGGTTGTCGCCTGTTTGCCGCGAACGCAGCTCGACGAAGAAGTTCTTGAACCGCGCTGCGGCTGTGCGTGTCATCTGCGGCCGCACGTTTTGGCGTGCGTAGGCCACGTACTTCTTGATGAACTCCGGCTGTATTTCAGGCGCTATCTTTTCCGTCTCGAGCCGCGACTTGATGACGTGCTCGACCATGCGTTCGTCGTTCTCGCGGTTCGGGACATCCCGCAGGACGAACTTCAGGTCGAAACGTGACATCAGCGTATCAGGAATATCTATCTGTTCGGATATCGAGCGGCCCATGTCGAACCTGGAGAACTTCGGGTTGCATCCGGCGAGTATGGCTGTATGCGCAGGAAGGGTTGCCTGTATGGTGGCCTTTGAAATGGAAACGGTCTGCACGGACATGGCCTCGTGGAGGTTGATCTGGTCTTCGCGTGACATCTTGTCGAACTCGTCTATGGCAAGAACGCTCTTGTTCGAAAGCACGACAGCGCCCGCCTCAAGAACCCAGCCGCCCATCACCTCCTCGTCTTTTACGACCGTGGCAGTGAGACCTGCAGCGCTTGTTCCTTTTCCAGAAACGTAACGCCCGTGAGGCATCAGGTCAGAGACAAGCTTGAGTATCTGCGTTTTTCCGACAGACGGGTCTCCCACCAGCAGGACGTGAATGTCGCCGCGTATGTGCGAGCCGTCGGGGAGCCTTTGAGGCACGCCACCGAAGAGTTGCAGGACGACAGCCTCTTTCACCTCGTTCATGCCATACATCGACGGCGCCATCGAGCGGACGAGCGCCTGCATGGCGTCCGGCTTTGCCGCGAGTTCGCGTATCCGCTTCATGTCCTCGTCCGAAATCACTATATCTTCGAAGTCCTGTTCTATCATGCGGATGAAGTTGGCCTCGAGCAGCATATCGAGCTGCCGCGAGCGTACGCCGTCTATTTTCTTCGGCACTTCGCGCAGAACGCCCGTGATCTCCACACGCGAGCCCGGGTCTGTCCTGCGCTGCATTTTGGGTGTCGTTAAGTCGTCCTTGAGAAACACGCGTATGTTACCGGGCTTCTCGCCCATCGTCAGCTCGAAGTGGTCTTCTATCGTAATATAGCGGGCGTCGTGAAGCGTGCGGTCGACGAACTTGAAGCCCTTCTTGCGCCCGCAGTCGCAGCCTTGCGGATACGTTAGCGACGTCTGACTCTGGATAACGTCTATTCGCGAGCCGCAGTCCGGGCACTCGAAGATGGCGTTCTGCATCTCCGGCAGGACCTCGCCTGCCCGGCGTACCATACCCTCTATCTTCACTAGCTTGCCCAAGTGTTCGGAACGCAGGTCCTTGATGCGTATCTTCACCTCGTCAGGCGCGTTCTCGAAGCGGAACGCGATGCGCCTTTTTCCTTCTGTGCCGAGGTCGATATTCTTGAGGGCTTCCTCAAGGTCCGTGAAAAAGCGGTTTGGGGCTTTCAGCAGCACTTCAGAAAGGATAGGGTCGAAGCGGTCAAGGTCGCCGTAGTCCACGTTCACATACGTGCGCCCCTCGCGCGCAGCCTCCATCAGCTTTTCGTAACAAAACTCGCGTACGAACGCTTCTAGCTTTTCTATCACGTAATCCCCACACTTTGAACGTAACCGATGATTAAAAGACTCTTCTTGGTGGCGTGCCGCTATTTCCGCAAGCACGCAGAGAAGTAAAACACTTTTGGCACAAGGCCACTATATAAAATAATCTTTCACGTGAACGAAGAGGCGTGAAGAGCGCAGCGCGTGAACTTCTAAGAAAATTTGGAAGCTGGCAGATCCATATCTAGTTTTTGAAGAGTATCATATCTACGTCTATCTCTGTACAATTCTATTTCGAACAGAGCTGTACCAATACCAAATAACGCGGCCATCGGATAATTGTGAAGGATTGCTTCATCCATAACACGGTCTGCTGCCCTATAGCCCTGCGCCCGCAACTGTTCTTGAC
>JACQIF010000037.1 GCA_016198635.1 Candidatus Aenigmatarchaeota archaeon | reverse complement strand
CAAAAGCGCTGTACGACGACGTCCGCACGTTTGAGGTGCCGCGCCGATGATGGCTATCGAACTCATTCGCAAGGACGCGGACGCCGTGCGCAAGGACTACGAACGCCGGCGCAACCCTGCTGTGATGGAACTTTTGGGCAGCGTTATCTCTATGGACGCAAAGTGGCGCAAGGTGCAGGGCGAACTCGATGCGCTTCGCGCGAAACGGAACGAACTGACGCAGCGCATACAGAAAGAAAAGAAGAAAGACGCCGCAACAATAGCAGAAGCCCGCGAAGTCTCATCGCATGTGAAAGCGCTTGAAGATGAGGTGGCGAACCTGAAGCCGAAGCTCGATTACGAGTTAAAGAAACTGCCTAACTTCTTGCACGAGTCAGTTCCTTACGGGAAAGACGATAGCGAGAACGTCACGGTCGCTAAATGGGGCAAGCCAGCTAAGTCAAGCGTAAAACCGCACGGCGAGCTCCTCGAAACCATTAAGCTCGCGGACTTCGAGCGCGCCGCGAATGTAGCCGGCCGCGGATTCAACTATCTTTTCGGGAACCTTGTTCTCTTGGATCGCGCGCTGCAGCAGTTCGCTCTCGAGGCGCTTGTGAAGAAAGGCTTCGCGCTCGTGCAGACGCCGTTCATGATGCGCCGCGAGCCTTACGAAGGCGTCACGGACCTTTCGGACTTTGAGAACGTGATGTACAAGATAGAGGGCGAAGACCTGTACATGATAGCCACGAGCGAGCATCCCATAGGGGCAATGCTGATGAACGACGTGCTTGATGAAACGGAGCTTCCACTGCGCTACGCCGGCGTAAGCCCCTGCTTTCGTAAAGAAATAGGATCGCGAGGCGTCGATACGAAAGGGCTCTACCGCATGCACCAGTTCAACATGGTCGAGCAGTTCGTTTTTTGCACACCGGAGCAGTCGTGGAAAGTACACGAGGAGCTGCGTGCCAACGCCGAGGAGATATTCAAGGCATTGGAGATACCGTACCGTGTCGTCAACGTCTGCACTGGAGACATCGGCACAGTCGCGGCGAAGAAGTACGATATTGAAGCGTGGAGCCCGCGCCAGAACGCGTATGCAGAGGTCGTCTCGTGCTCAAACTGCACCGACTATCAGGCCCGCAGGCTGAACATAAAGTATGGCAAGCGCGGCGGCTCGAAAGAATACGTTCATACGCTCAATAGTACGGCCGTTGCCACGAGCCGTGCGATGGTAGCCATAATCGAGAACTTCCAGCAGAAGGACGGGACCGTGCGCGTGCCGACAGTCCTGCAGAAATACATGATGGGGAAGAAAGTTATCGGGCAAGCCAAGATGTAATGATACAAGTTATGCCAAAGGATTTAGGAGCAGGAAAATCCCGGCAACCATCGCTCTTAATAGCTTCAGTTCTGTTCGAAAGCTGTTTCCTATCCTGGAATCTTTTCGTCTGATGGCTTTAATCGGAATCTCTGCGACGCGGAAACCTCCCTTCTTTGCACGGATCTGGAACTCAAGTCCATATGTGTTGGCGGTCAGATGGCCTTTGGAAATAAAGTATCTTTTCACGTTGCCGTTGAATGCCCTTAGGTTAGTGAATGTGTCACGCACGCCGAGCAGTCTTCCTAGCAAAACCCCCGACAACCTCTCGGAGAGCCTGGGTAAAGACGTTCTGCTTCCGCAGACGTAGTCGTGCGTTCCGAGTTTTGCCAGCAGCCTTGGTATGTCTTCTGGCAGATGCTCCAGGTCAGCGTCCATAGTCACAACAGTAGGATACTTGGCTTCCCTGATGCCCTTCCACAGGCAGTTCGTCTGCCCCACGTGGGCCGTTCTAATAACCCTGTCTGCGCACTTCTTTGCAATATCATGGGTTTTGTCAGTCGATGCATCATCGACCACTATTATCTCGTGCTTGACGTCATGCAGTGCCTTCCTTATCCTGCTGATTAACCCTCCGATAGTCTTCTCTTCGTTGTAAGCGCATGTCACTATTGAAATAGGATATTTGTACATAACATCCCCATACTCAACGGGCAGAGCATCATTGTTTCTTTTTTGCTTGCTTCTTACGTCCTTTCGCACCATCTGCCGCAGGCTCGTCATAAAACGTTATCGTCGGCTCCGTCCCCGCTTCCAGCTCCACAACACTTAGAGTAGTAGCCGTGTTCAGGATGAGCGTACGTCCTATCTTATCCGTGCCCTTCGCCTCGTGTATGTGCCCGCATACGACAAGCAAAGGCTGGAACTTCTCTATTACGGCCCGCAGGGCATCGTCGCCTGCATGTTCGTCGAAGCCCCATGCCGTGGCAAAGTCGACCTTCGTGTCCTTCGGCGGCACGTGGTTCACGATTATGGTCTTCATTGGATCGCAGCCTTTCAGTGCGTTTTCAAATTTTTCAAATACTTCTGTCATGAGATTCTTGAAGGCGAAGGGCAGAGGCATCGAATAGTCCGTGAAGCCCACGAGAGTAAAACCGTCTATCTCAACTTTCTGCATTCCGAGGTAGTTGAAGGACGGGTTCGATATGTCCAGAAGCTTCAGGTATTCGGGGTCGTCCATGTTTCCTGCGACTGCGTAAACAGGCACTTCAAGCGAAGCGAGCCCTTCAGTCACGTCTTCCAACGTGCCGTCGTCCCAAGGGTGTGGCGGCATATCGCCTGCATAAAGCATCGCCACAGGCTTTTCTTTCGAGATAACTTCCTTAATTTTCTTGGGCATTGTCCCATGGAAGTCCGAGCCGCACAACAGTTTCATGATCACGTTAAGCGCATATAGATATAAAAATCACTAAGAATCGTGGTTCGTATGGCCGTTCTTATTATCGCTGAAAAACCGAACGCGGCGGAGAAGATTGCGTTCGCTCTGGGCAATCCGAAGAAGCACGGTAAGAAGGCGGTCTGGTTCGAATTGGAACGCAACGGCGAGCGCGTATACGTCGTCCCGTCCGTCGGCCACATATTCTCCCTCAAACAGAAAGGCAAGGGATGGAACTATCCGACGTTCGAGACAGAGTGGGTTCCGTCGTTCAGCGCTTCGAAGAGCTCGGCATTTACGGAAGCGTATTACACGAACCTCGAAAAAATTGCCAAGAGATGCGATCGTGTCGTTATCGCGACGGACTTCGACACAGAGGGCAGTGTCATCGGTTTCAATATCCTCCGCTTCATCTGCGGTCGCGATGATGCGAAACGAATGCGCTTCTCGACTCTAACAGCCGACGAGCTTCGCGAAGCCTACGAGAACGCCGGGCCGCTGGACGTGCCGCAGATAGAGGCTGGTCTTGCGCGGCATGAACTGGATTGGTTGTGGGGCATAAACGCGTCTCGCGCTCTGACGAAGGCCGTGAACGTCGGTGGGAAAGGATTTACGGTGATGAGCACAGGCCGCGTTCAAGGTCCGGCGCTGAAACTGCTCGTCGATCGGGAATGTGAGATAAGGGCGTTTGCTGCGGAACCGTTCTGGCAGCTCGAGGCTGATGCTGAAACTGCTGATGGTATACTTACAACATACTACGAAAAAGACAAGATATGGGATAAGCCAGAGGCTGTCCGCATCAAAGAATCGTGTGGTGACAACGCCCGTGTTGTTGCGCTTCAAAAACGCCAGTACGAACAAGCGCCTCCGGTGCCTTTCGACTTGACATCGTTGCAGATAGAAGCCCACGGCGTGTTCGGTTTCTCCCCTTCTGCTACACTCGAACTGGCCCAGACGCTCTACGAGCAAGGCCTCATTTCGTATCCTCGCACGTCGTCGCAGAAACTGCCTGAAAAACTTGGCTTGGGAAAAATCTTGTCCGCTCTTGCGGAAAGTACTATATACAAAAAACTTGTGGCGTCGTTGCCCCGTCCACTTGTGCCGAACGAAGGTAAGAAGAGCGATGCCGCCCACCCGGCTATACATCCGACAGGAGAAAAGCCGGCGGCGCTCACGCAACAACAGAGGAAACTTTACGATCTGATCGTTAGGCGATTCCTGGCGACGTTTGCACGTGCGTCGACACGGGAGACTGTTAGAGCGATGTTCGACATAAACGGGTTCACGTTCGCGGCAGAAGGTTCGCGTACGACAGACGCCCAGTGGATTGAGATATACAAGTACGCCAACTTCAAGGACGTGACGTTGCCAGAACTGAGAAAAGGGCAAATGCTGGTAGTTAAAGAAGTGCGTCTTCTGGACAAGGAGACGCAGCCGCCCAAGCGCTATACAGAAGCCGCGCTCGTGCGCGAACTCGAAAAGCGCAATCTCGGGACGAAGTCAACGCGCGCCGAGATAATCAAGACTCTGTACCAACGTTCGTACATCAAAGACAAGTCTATTGTCGTAACAGATCTTGGCATTGGAGTCGTCGACGCGCTAGAAAAATATGCGCCTACGATACTGTCTGAAGAGATGACGCGTCGCTTTGAGGGCGGGATGGAAGCCATAACAGAAGGGAAAAATACGAAAGAAAAAATAATTGAAGATGCAAAAAACGCGCTCGGCACTATTCTAACCGTGTTCAAAAACAACGAGGAAAAGATAGGCGCCGAACTCGAGACGACGCTCATAGAGACGCGGCGCCGCGCAGCGACCGTCGGCCCGTGCCCCAAATGCGGTGCGAACCTGCGAGTCATAACGGCAAAAGCATCCAAGAAGCGCTTCATCGGCTGCACCGGTTACCCAGCGTGCGCGACGGCGTATCCGTTGCCCCAATTTGGGTTGGTGAAAACGGGCGCCGAGAAGTGCAAGACGTGCGGTTTGCCGATCGTGCTCATTATAAGCAAAGGCAAGCGGCCGTGGAAACTGTGCATCGATCCTAAATGCCCCTCAAAAGCGGAGTGGGGGAAGAAGAAAACAGAAGAATCTAAGGCGTAATCCTCTTCAGTTTCAGCATGAAGTAAACTATTTATACT
>JACQIF010000033.1 GCA_016198635.1 Candidatus Aenigmatarchaeota archaeon | reverse complement strand
TAAAAAGGTATGTCTTGGAACAGTTCTGCCACCGGAACGATTTATGGTATAGTATTTAAATAGTCTCGGGGAGTTATGCTTCTGGTATGGGTGTGTCAATGCAAACTCCTCAACATGTGGGCATAATCCTTGACGGCAACCGCCGCTTCGCCCGGGAACTGCTCAAACAGCCGTGGTACGGCCACAAGGCAGGCATTCAAAAGGCGCGGGACGTGCTCCAATGGGCTGACGAACTTGGCATCCCTTACGTCACAGCATACGTGCTCTCTGCTGAAAACTACAACACACGGCCGAAACGCGAGCTTCAGATGATCCTGAAGTATTTTTCGGAAGAACTGGATGCTGTGCTGTCTCAAGACCACATCGTTCACCGTACCCAGACGCGCCTCCGCTTTATAGGGCGGCTTGACCTGCTGCCAGGCGAGCTGCAGAAAAGAATGATGAAAGCCGAACACCTCACGTCGCATTACAGCAAGCACTTCATGAATGTATGCGTTGCGTACGGCGGCCAGCAGGAGATTGTGGACGCGTGCCGGGCGATAGCCGAGCGCGTCAGCGGTGGCACGATACGCCCGAATGAGATAGACGAGCGTTTGTTCGCGCACTACCTTTACCTAAACGGCAGCGCACCTTACCCTGACCTTATTTTGCGTACCGGAGGCGAAAAGAGGCTCTCCAACTTTTTGCTCTGGCAGTCCGCTTACGCCGAGCTATTCTTCATAGACAAACGGTGGCCCGAACTGGACAAGCGCACGTTCGTGAGTATCCTGAAAGAGTACGCGTCCAGACAGAGGAGGTTCGGAAAATAGCGCACACTCTTTAAACCAATGCGTTACGAATATCAACGGTGTCAAGATGCCTGAACAGACAGAAGACTATGGGGAGTCGTTCGCGTACAAACGCGTTCCAATGCGCGAGCGTACGGTCGCCGAGCTCAATGGAAATGACATCCGTGCCGCTGTCATCGGAACGGTCGTCGACGTCAATGGCGAAAGGTTCGTCGTGGATGACGGCACAGGAACCGTGGAGGTCCTGATGCCAGCGGAGGCGAAGGCCCCTGCAGCCGGAACGCTTGTGCGTGTCATAGGGCGCGTGCGCGCCGAGGAGGGCGTGCATATAGAAGCCGAAGCGGTGCAGCAGATGGCAGGGCTCGACGTAAACCTATATAAATCACTGAAACGCCTATTATGAAAAAGGCTGGGGTGTCTAATAAGGATGAGTGTTTTCCGTGCAGTACTCTCTGACGTATCTCTTCTCCGCGACTCTGTCGATACGATATCGCAGCTTATCGGGGAAGGCGTTTTCCGTGCCGATAAAGACGGGCTCTCTTTCGTGGCGACGGACCGGGCCATTGTTGCCGTAGTAGACTTCAAACTCGACAAAAGCATCTTTGAAGTTTATGAGGTCTCCGGCACGGTGAAGATGGGCGTCAACATAGACAGTTTCCTGCAGATTCTCCGTCGTACAGGCAGCGATGACAAGCTAGAACTCTCCCTATCCGATGACGAGTCCAAGCTTGGCATCAAGATGATAGGTGAAACAACGCGCCGCTTCTCAATGCCGCTTCTTGAGATAACGGAAGGCGAGGTCCCTTCTCCAGACGCCCTTGAGTTCACTACAAAGATGCAGATCCGCACGCCTGTCATCGAAGAGGGAGTCAACGACGCGGCCATAGTAAGCGACTCTATCATAGTCGAGAGCGAGGAAGCTGCACTCGTCATGCACACAGACGGCGATTCGAGCTCTGCAGAGCTCCGCGTGGACAAGAACGGCGGATTGCTGTCGCTGACAGGCAAGCCGTCGCGTGCGCGCTATCCACTCGATTACCTAAAGAAGATGGTCAAGGCAGGCCGCATCGCGGACGTGGCGACGCTCTCGTTCGGTAAGGACTTCCCGATGCGCCTTGAGTTTGTGAATCCGGAGAAAGCGTCTATCAGGTTCTTGCTGGCGCCAAGGGTTGAAGACTGAAACGCGCCAATGTTTATATATCGCCTTCCATAAATTGTTGCTATGAGATTCTCTCGGTTGGTTTTGTTAATGTTAGTTCTCGTAGCCGGTTGCACCAGCGCTCAAGCTCCTGTAAATGTGGAAACCGGAGGCACTACGAATCCTACGAGCGACACGGCGGCAGTCCGTATAACATCCTCTGGATTCTCTCCAAAAACTATAACCGTAACGCCCGGTACAACTGTTACATGGACTAACGATGACACGGCCGCACACTGGGTCGCATCGAACGTGCACCCGACGCACACGGTTTATCCCGGTTCAGGCATTGGGAAGTGCGACACCGCACAGGAGCCCGCGATATTCGACGCATGCAAAAACATTCCAGCAGGCGGTACGTACGCTTTCACGTTCACAGAAAAAGGCACGTGGGGATACCACGACCACCTGAACGCCGGTACTACAGGGACTGTTGTTGTTCAATAGTTGCAGGTGCGTTTATCTTCGGTTTTAGTAACATGTTTATCGGCTGCACAGAGAGGTTCGCCAGCAACAGGCCTCCGAGCAGGATGTCTAAACGGCCAACGAACCCCAGTGCGAATATTGCCACGCCTGCCAAGACGCCGAATAATATGCGGCCATTGCGCGTGTAGGGCGACGTTATAGGTTCAGGCGCCATGAAAAATGACATGAAAACGAGCGGCATGTTCTCGAGCAGCATGCTGAAGCCCGTATAGTTGCCAATCATCGACAAAAGCAAGTACGTAACAAGAAGCGTAACAGGCAGCTCGAGCCTGCGGAACTTGTATATCAGCGCGATGCCTAGAAACCATGTGAGCGCAGGGACCGAAGAACCCCACCACGATATCGGGAAGCCGAACGCCAGTGAAGCAAGCAATGTTCCAAATGCGGCAGGGTTGAATATGTGCTTTTTCTTGGGCAGGCGTATCAGGTGTTTCGACAGGATGGCCATAACCGAGGCTGCGACCGCCGCGTATGCAGGAGTTCCGGGTGGCACGAGGAAGGCGACGAGCGCGGAAGTTATCAATGCTTTGCGCAGTGTGCGAAGCGTCACGTCCCTTTTCCGTATCTTGTATATTACAGAGTCAAGAATCGCCGCAGCCAGCGTCGTCTCTGCGAGTACAATAAGGGCCTTCAGGCCGAGCAAATACACAACCACGGCAGCCATTACGTACAAAAACAGGAGTATTGTGCTGTATATGTCCAGCCTTATTATTTCAGGATATTTCATATGAGAAGGCTTTGGGATGGCCCAAATAAAGGCTTTTATACTAGGCTATTTTAAAATTAGATGATGCCAAAACCCATTCAGAGACATGTAATGCGCTGTACGTGCAGATCCCCCTACTTCATCCTTGCGATGGCATTCGTGGCAGGAGGCTTCTGGTCTCTTGTCCATGGGTTTGTCCTGCAGCTTAATGGTGTACGCGTGACGCTGACGTTTTTATGGTACTTCCTGGCGTTCATGCTGATGGGCACGGGGAAATACCTTAAATGGGACGCGTGCGCGAAGTGCGCAGTACACGGTTGGAAAAAGTAAAGCCCAAGACCGTTCGTGTGGATAAATAACCATCCTCTCTTTTCATAGTGATGTTGTCCGTTGTCATAGAGCAAGGCAGGATAGTAAAAATAGAATCAAGTGGCAGCCCTGTGCTTCATCAACTATGGGGCATGCACTATGAACACGCTCTTCATGCGCCTGGCGCAACCGGGGAACTGAAAAACGCTATCGAACGCTTTGAGGCCGCCCACCCGCTGGAAAAGGCCTCGCGCATGCTCCGGGCGTATAAAGAAGGCGTCTCGCACCATGTTATAGAAACGTGCAGCTGCCATCCCGTAAAGGTGCGATAATGAATGTAAATTGGTTTGACTGGGGCAGCGACGCTTTCGAACGCGCACGCGCGGAGAACAAGCTTGTCCTCCTTGACATCACGGCTTCATGGTGCCACTGGTGCCATGTCATGGACAGTACGACTTACGCTGACGCTACTGTGGCGAGCATCCTGAACGAGCGGTTCGTGGCAGTGCGCGTCGATACAGACAGGCGCCCGGAGGTGAACGCACGCTACAATATGGGCGGCTGGCCTTCTACTGTCGTACTAACCCCGGAAGGCAACGTCATAACAGGTGCCACATACATCGCACCATCGGAGATGACGGAGATGCTTCAAAAGGTGGATACGCTATACAAAACCGACAAAGGGTCCCTGTTGCAGGATTCACAGACGCCAACCGAATTCAAGATGCCAACGGGCAAGGCAGGAAGCCACCTTATAGAGCTCTATCGTTCGTGGCTCGAAGAACTCTATGACAACCAGCATGGAGGGTTTGGTCGCAGCTCAAAGTTCCCCCAGACGAACTTATACGGACTTCTGTTCGCCTTGGCATCAGAAGGCAAAGGATGGAAGGACAGGGTCGTGCTGACGTTACAGAGAATGGCAGGCGGGGCGCTCTTCGACCGCATCGAGGGAGGATTCTTCCGCTACGCAACCCAGCGCGACTGGTCAGAGCCGCACTACGAAAAGATGCTTTATGATAATGCGCGCCTGCTTTCCATATACGCCCGTGCATATGTAACGCTTGGAGACTCTTTGTTTAGGAAAGTTGCCGAAAAGACAGCCGATTACATGACTTCAGTTCTATACGATTCCAAGGAACGCTATTTCCACGGAAGCCAGGACGCGAACGAAACATACTACAATCTTCCGGCAGCCGAACGTTCCAAAAACAAGGCGCCGGGCACGGACAAAATGCTGTACACCAATTGGAACGCACATGCCGTCTCTGCGATTCTGCGGGCGTCTGGCGTTCTGAAGAAGGATGAATACAAAACCATTGCTCTTGGAGTCCTTGACAGATTAATGGAAAGGTGCTTTGACGGCGAAAGGGTTTACCACAGTTACCCTCATGACAACACAACCCCGTCAACCCTGCAGGATGCGGTTGCCTTGCTGGGCGCGCTATTGGATGCATACCAGTACACGCTGGACAGTACGTACGTAATGAAAGCCATAGACATAGCTGATTATGCGTCCGCTGCCTTCGGTTCTGACGGCGCCCTCTATGATATCGCAAACACAGAAGATTATGGGCTGATGGCCGTAAAACGCAAGGACGCGGACGACAACGGCGCAGCCGCACGGGAACTGCTGAAACTTTACACACTGACAGGAGAGGAGAAGTACAAGACCATCGCCACGAACATACTAAATGAGCTCGCCGGCCTTGTCGAGAGCAAGGCAGCCTTTGCGCCGCAGTATATTGAGGCGCTGCTATACGAAACCAAAGGCTTGGTCGAAGTTACGCTCGTCGGCGACGTTAGCGAACTTGAAATGCTCCATAAGAGCATACTTTCCAAGATGGACGAGCGCATAGTGATAAAACATGAAGAAGGGAAGGGGTCTGCAGCGACTGTTTGCGTTCACGAAACGTGCAAAGGCCCTTTTGAAAACCCGGAAGCGCTGTTCGACGCTCTTGAGAACATTTAGTCGAGAAGAAATCTAATATCTGAGAATCCCATGTCAAGCAGCTCGCATTCAAGCTCCTCGTTCGTGCGCGGGCGTTTTAGAGCGCTTGGAGAGACGCCATCGGGAAGGTAGGGTTTGCCATTCTTCCAGACGACGTAACGGTCTGCCTTACGCAGCTCTTCGCTGTTCAAAGGCCCATGGAGTGGCATGACTTCATCTACTGGCGAAATTATAAATAGGGATACGGCAAACCTTTTCGTGGTATTATGAAATTCATTGATAAGCTACGAGGCATCTGGGAACCTGAAACGGTCTACGCCCACTGCGACATACCG
>JACQIF010000036.1 GCA_016198635.1 Candidatus Aenigmatarchaeota archaeon | reverse complement strand
GGCCCGACGGCCGTTCGGCGCGCACACTCTGCCCCAACACACCTTGTGAAGTCGGCGTCGGCGGCGTGAAGATTCTCATCCATCGCACAACACCTGCCGCGCTAGCCAAAATTACAGGCGCCGCAGAGCCAGAAAAGGCAGCGCTCAGGCTGCTGCGGGCGCGGCACCTGGAGCCGCAGCGCTTCATATTGGGGGATCCGCTGCTTCTGCGCGAGGTTCCGGATATTTTGTGCATTGCGACAGGCGCCCCGTTTACCACAAACTATAAAGGAGTTACCGTTGTGTCACCGACCATCGAGCAGGCGTACGTCGTAGACCTCAAAACACGGGCCGTGCGTGCTGTATAACATGTATTCAGGACGACCCAAATCTATTTTTATCCCTTTGTGCCCAACGACAGAGGGGTTTCCTTGCGATTACAAGTTCTTGACGCCGACTACACAATGCTTGACAACAAGCCGCTGGTCCGCATATTCTGCAAGCGCCCTGACGGTCGTACGGTCTGCGTATTCTACCGTAATCAGCTGCCGTATTTCTACGCGAATCCGAAAGGCGGCGCAGACGCTGTCATAGGCGTTCTAAAGAAAGGATTTGCCGGAGAGTTGGTGAACGTCGAACGGGTGAAGCGCCATCTGCCAATAGGCTTCGCTGAACAGCCGGCAGACCTGTTGAAGATAACGTTACGTACGCCGTCAAAGGTTCCGGAAGCGCGAACCGCGCTGGCGCCGCACGCAGAGATATACGAAGCAGACGTACTGTTCAGGTACCGCTTCTTCGCTGACGCTGGCGTGCGAGGTATGGGGTGGATAGACGTCGAAGGCTCGCAGACGACGTCTTCGACCGTTTACTGTCCGGTCATTGACGCGACGAGCATCACGCCGGTCGCGTCTGAAGAGAACGCCCCGTTGCGCTACATGGCTTTCGACATAGAGTGCGTCTCTACCACCGAGGTCGGCATGGCCGACGCGGAGAAAGACCCAATAATAATGATATCGATGGTATTTGACCCCGCGCGCGACGATAAGCGCAGCGTCGTTCTGGCAGCGCGCCCCGGAATAAAGAACGCAGAGTGCTATGCCAACGAGAAAGAAATGCTTCAGGCTTTCGTGAACGCGTTACGTGCTTATGACCC
This sequence comes from Candidatus Aenigmatarchaeota archaeon, assembly GCA_016198635.1. Lineage (GTDB taxonomy): Archaea > Aenigmatarchaeota > Aenigmatarchaeia > PWEA01 > JACQIF01 > JACQIF01. Next base: position 7,771 of record JACQIF010000036.1, on the reverse strand, counting down.
TGACGTGCTTGTGGGCTACAACGCGCACAACTTCGACATTCCATATATCCTGAAGAGGCTGGAGATAAACGGTTTGGAGCGCAAACTCGGCCGCGCAGACAAAACAACGGTCGTCAGGCAGATGGCCGGCAAATCTGTCACCGAACCAGTCGGTCGTGTGGTCATCGACCCGTACGTTGTCCTGAAAAAACCGGAGACCGGCACGCTCCGTTTCAAGCGCTACGACCTCAACACAGTTGCGCGCGAGATGCTTGGCGAGGAGAAGATTGCAATAGACCATCGCGAGATGCGCACTGCGTGGCTTGAGCGCAAGCCGATGGAACTGTATGCGGAATACTGCCTCAAAGACTCGTCGCTCGTTATGGACATAGTCCAAAAGAACCAGTTCGTCGACAAATACGTGGCCATGGCACGGCTCTCCGGCATAACACTGCAGGACTGCATCAACGGCGGCCAATCAACGCGCATCGAGCACCTGCTGCTCCAGGAGATGAACAGGCAAGGGTTTGTCATTCCACTCCGGCCCGATGACGCCGCAGACGCCGAACGCGAGAGCGAACGGACGCGTACAGACTATAAAGGCGGCCTGGTTTTGGATCCAATGAAAGGCCTGCACACAGACGGTTGCATACTCGTGCTGGACTTCAAGTCCCTGTACCCATCGATAATCCGTACGTACAATATATGCCCTACCACGCTCGTTCGGGGCAATGTTCCGCAGCAGACAAACACATCCCCTTCTGGGGCGAAGTTCGTGACCGCCGACGTCCGTGAAGGCATCATACCGCGCATACTGGACAGGCTCATAACAGAGCGCGCGGCCGTGAAGAAACAGATGAAGAATGCGGACGGCAAACAGCGTGCGATTCTTGACGCCAAACAGTTCGCGCTCAAGATGATGACGAACTCGTTCTACGGCTACATTGGTTATCTCCGCGCACGGACGTACGTTCTGGATGTCGCGAACGCCGTCACTTCGTACGGCCGCACGCTTATTGGCCAGACGAAGCAGACCATCGAAGCAGGAGGCTACACGGTCGTCTATGGCGATACGGACTCCGTGATGGTCAAAGTCCCCACGAAGAACTTGGACGAGGCGCACGTCATAGGCACGCGACTGGCGCACGACATCACCGAATCCCTGCCCGGCGAGCTTGAGCTGGACTTCGACAAGCTCTTCCGCTCGTTCCTTATTTTGACCAAGAAGCGTTACGCAGGCTGGGCCTTCGAGAAGCGCGGCGGCTCATGGGAAGGCAAGATAGAGATGCGCGGAATCGAAACGGTGCGCCGCGACTGGTGTGACCTTGTATCCGAGACTATGGAGAACATCATAGAGACAATCCTCAAGGAAGGTGACGTCACCAAAGCCATCGGGACTGTGAAAGAGCATGTCGAGCGCCTGAAGCGCGGCGAGGTCAACATCTACAAGTTGGCGATCACGAAAGGTCTGACGAAGGGAGTGGACCGCTATGACGGGACGCTACCGCACGTGGAGCTGGCGCGCCGCATGCGCAAGCGGGACGCAACGACCGCGCCTGCTCCCGGAGACCGCGTGCAGTTCGTAATCGTTTCAGGGAACGCGCTCATAAGCCAGCGCGCGGAAGATCCAGAATACATCCTCGCGCACAAGATGCGCATCGACAGCGATTATTACATCTACTCACAACTACTGCCGCCGCTCGAGCGCATCTTCTCTGTAATGGGCATCGAGCGTGCGGAACTGCTCGGAGGCGGGCGCCAGTCGAACATCATGGAACTCTTCGGGGCTGTGCGAGCGAAGCGCAACCACGACGTTTCGTACGAACTGACGCCGGAGAAGGCCGTCGTCACGAACCTTGAAGGTTTCACGTGCCGCGCGTGCAAGGCGACGTTCCGCCGCACGCCGTTAACAGGCAAGTGCGACTGTGGCGGGGAGTTGTACGCCTACGGGGGCGGTATGGTCGGAAAGAGCGTGCTGCTCTAAGGTTTTATAAACCAAAGCTGAAAACAACACATGCCGCCCTTGGTAGAGCTTTTCAGGATTTTTACCGAAGCCGTCCCATGGATAACCGCGTTTTTTGTATTACCCGCACTGCTGACAAAACGCAAATACCTTCACATGGCAATTTACGTTACATCGCTTCTTTTGACGTATTCGCTGGTATCCGTTATCAAAGAGATGACAGACATACCCCGCCCGGCTTTTGGCCTTGTTGAAGAGAGCGGCCCTTCGTTTCCGAGCGCCCACGCCGCGTTCGGCTTCTTCCCACTAGGTTTTTACTGGAAGCGTTCGCGCGTTCTGGCCCGCTCCGTACTTTTCATCTACGGTATTCTGGCCGCATACTCCAGGCTCGTGCTGAACGTTCACTACCCAATCGACGTCATATCAGGCAGCGTCCTTGGGTTTCTTATACCGTACGTTGCAGTCTCAAAAGAAAAACAGATTTCAAGATATATAAGTCGGCTGTATGAAAGCAATCATATACGAAAGCCGCTGTCCCTTGTTATGTTCTTGGTTTTCATTCCGTCGCTAGTCCTCGCCCAGTCCGTCGTCTCCCATCCCGCTGCGGACGTGACGCCAGGAAACTTCACAGGCGACTTCCGCTTCACGAATGGTTTTCTATATATCGGCGACGCTCTCGGAGGCGTCTCTGCGAATGGTCAACGCACGTACCTTGCGGCGCCTGACGGCTCCGTGAAACTATCAGCGTACAACGATCGCGTCGAGATAGGCACAGGCGGGTTGAAGTTCGCCGACGGATCGACGATGGCATCTGCGGCGACGCAGCTCTGGCAGTCGAGCGGGACGAATGTATATTATACTGGAGGTAAAGTTCTCTTTGGAAGTGCCACCCCCTATTCTTACCTCGGAGCATGGGATAACGAAATAACAACAGCAGGCGAAAGGAACGGCCCTTTGTGGATGAGTCATTTTAGCAACACGGTTTCTGGACCGCTGGTTAACTTCGCGAAAAGCCGAGGAGCTTCTGCAGGTTCCTACGCCGTTGTCCAGAACGGCGACTATCTCGGAACAATCACGTGGACAGGCAGTCTCGGCGGCACTTTCAGCGACAATCAGAACGCGGCCTATATCAGAGCTGCCGTGGATGCCGCTCCGACTTCGGGCCATATCCCCGGCCGCATCGAGTTCTGGACGGCCTCCGGTGGCAGCAATACAATGGCGGAACGTATGCGCATAACATCCTCCGGCAACGTTGGGATCGGCACGCTGAGCCCAGAAAAGAATCTTCACATCGCAGGTACGAATCCCGGCTTGATTGTTGATGGAGGCGCTTCAAGCACGCCATACGTCGGTATCAACGGGCCTTTTAGGTGGCAGATCTATTCTGACGGCGCAGACTCAGGCAAGCTGAAGATAAGGGGCTCGACGATTGCCAACAATTTTGCCGGCAACCCGGCAGGCTGGGTTACCGTGGATACTTCAGGCAACGTAGGAATAGGGACGACCACTCCGGCAGCAGCCCTAGAAGTCGTTCGTGGGACAGGCAGCGCAACCATTCAAGCAAAGACAACAGGACCTGGACAAGCTTACCTGATACTCAAAGGCCCAACACAAGAATGGCAGCTTTATGACTACGATGATGTTGATGACAGCTTCCGTATATGGTCGCCCACCGTGGCATCTGCCACCGGCGCAGGAGATGCATTTACTATTAAGAGCACAGGCAACGTTGGCATAGGCACCACAAGCCCCGCAGGCAAACTGGATATCGCCGGCTCTTTGTGCATCTCAGGCGCCTGCCGAACGAGCTGGCCTTCAGGTGAGTACCAGCTAATCGCTTCCACAAGCGTCGGATTCACAGAATACACTGCTGTCAGCATGCCTTCGAAATGCATCTCTTCGGGTTGCGATGCCTATTTGCTTGCATTCGAATCGAGCGGTGCAATAAACGGCATGTCCACGATGTTTTACAGGCAGGTCGGAAACAATGCATGGAGGTCCAACGTCAATAAGGGCAGCACCTTGGACTCCGGCAGCGGAACCAATGGAGATGGGGGATCGAGTTCGGTAGTATGGGACACCAACAATAACTGCGTGGTCTACGATGACTCGTCGGGAACGGAAAATTCGCCAAACCAATGGGCGCTTTACGACCAGCTAAACTGGCGCTACTGCGAGCTCTGGGTGCGCTAGCTGCATCTTATACATATCATAAAACATCTGAGATCAAATGGATTGGTGTACAGAACTACATCCCGTCCATGTCGCCGCCCATTCCACCAGGCATAGGCGCACCGCCTCTATTGAGCTTCGATGCGGTGACGACGTCGTCTATGCGCAGCAGCATCTCTGCCGCCTCGCTCGCGCTTTTTATCGCCTGTGTCTTTATCTTGAGCGGTTCTATGACACCCGCTTTCCACATGTCGATGACGTGCCCGTTGTAGACGTCGACTCCTGCATGCTTCTGCCCCTTCTCGTGCGCCGCACGCAACTCTACAAGCACATCGATTGGATCGAGGCCCGCGTTCTCCGCGAGTGCGCGCGGAATAGACTCGAGTGCGTCAGCGAACGCTTGTACCGCCAGCTGTTCACGTCCGGAGTACTTCTGGCTGAACTCACGTAAACGTCGTGCGACCTCGGCTTCAGGCGCACCGCCGCCTGCCGTAACGCGGCCCGTTTCGAGAGCCGCGGCAACGCCACCTACTGCATCGGTCATCGCCCGTTCGACTTCATCGATGACGTGATCCGTGCCTCCACGGATAAGAATTGAAACCGCCTTTGGCGATTTGCATTCGCGAACGAAGACCATACGTTCGCCCGCGACCTTCTTCTCTTCTACAAGTTTTGCGAAGCCCAGATCGTCTTTCGTGAGTGCATCGAGGTTCGTGACGACCTTTGCGCCTGTCGCGCGGGCTAACGCATCCATATCGCTCTTCTTCACGCGTCTTGTTGCAAGAATACCGGCCTTCTGCAGGTAGTGCTGCGCCGGATCCTCTATGCCTTTTTGGCAGAATATGACATTCGCACCCGATGCGATGATGCGTTCAGACATCTTCTTTAGCATCTTGTCTTCCTGCTCCAGGAACGCTTCCAGTTGGTCAGGCGATGTGATCTCTATCTTGGCGTCCGTCTCGGTCTCCTTCATCTCCAGAGCCGCGTCAAGAAGCGCAATCTTTGCGTCCTTTACAAGTTTTGGCATGCCTGTGTGAACTACCTCCTTGTCAACGATGATGCCGCGTATCAGTTCGGAGTCTTCGATGCCGCCGCCTGTTTTCTTCTCAATCTTGATGTTTTCGCGGTCTACGGTTCCGTCTGCGTCACGCACGGTCATGACGCCCTCTACCGCCATCGATGCCAGGTGTTCGCTTGCCTTCTCCGCAGACTTCCCGGTCATCGCGGTTATCGCAATCTGCCTTAGAATGCTCTTGTCTTTGTTCCCGTCAACCTTCTCCGCTGTTTCGTTAAGTATGCGCAGCGCCTCTTCCTTTGCGAGCTTGTATCCCTTTGTGATGACCGTCGGATGGACGTCCTGCTCAAGCAGATCTTCGGCTTTCTTCAGAAGCTCCGCGGCTATGACGACCGCGGTCGTCGTGCCGTCGCCGACCTCCGCTTCCTGCGTCTTTGCGACCTCGACAAGCATCTTCGCCGCCGGGTGCTCTATCTCCATCTCCTCAAGAATCGTTACGCCGTCGTTTGTGATTACAATGTCGCCCATCGAATCGACGAGCATCTTGTCCATGCCTTTCGGCCCGAGTGTCGTCCGTACGGTTTCACCGACCGCTCGTGCGGCTGTTATGTTCGCCTTCTGCGCGTTTTTGCCAGAGTTGCGCAGCGTGCCTTCCGGCAGTATAAAGATTGGTTGTGCCATGTTTCCTTGATTCATCATACGATACACCTCTCACTATTTCCACTAAGCGTAAAGACCCCTAAAACAGGCTGTCTCGGGTTTACGTAACGTATCTACCGAAATCAACTATTTAAGCGTTAGCTTCATGCGCCTGCTGTAAGGAACACTTAAATATCGGCCCTTATAAATCTGGATATGCGCCTCCTCTCTGTTGCGCTTGCAGTTCTTCTCTTGGCGTCCCCTGTTCTGGCCCAGTACGAAGACCCGTATGTTCCAGAGACGCCGACTGTCGCCGAGGCGTATCCTGTGGAAGCCTATCCCACAAAGGCATATCCACAGCCAGTTGAAGCCGTTAGCGCTCAAGATTATCCCGCGAAAGCGTATCCTGAAGCCGTTCCCCTCTACGGATCGAAACCTGTTACCGCATCGTCGCGCGGTCCCGGAGGCTGCTCTGGCCCTGAAGAGTGCGCGGCGTACTGTTCCGAGCATCAGGAAGAGTGCACAAAGTACGGCACCGTGCAGGTGTCAGCAGCCGACTACCGCCAGTATGCCCAACCGGTTGGCCCCTCTGATTTCTCTCCCACGATGTACGTTGTCAACCTGCTGTTCGAGCGGGCAAAGAACAAACTTGACCCCGCAGAGTCGGCGGCCAAATGCTCTGATCCGGAGAGGCTTGTGGACGATGTGATAGCCAACCTGAAGGAACAGGGAGCATTTGACATCAAAGCAGCATGCAGTAAAATAGGCGACCAAGTCACCGAATGTAAGAAGCGCGCCGAACAAGGATGCGCGCAACTGGAGTCTCATAGCCCCCATTTCATCGTTGCAGGCGAGAAGCTGGGGTGCGACGCCTCACAGGACGACTTCAAAAAACTCTGCATCGAACAGAACCTGCAGGCGATTAATAAACTCAGCTCTGAAGAACACTGTGCTGCACAGTGGGGCTCTTACAGCAAGAGCAACGCCGCATTCTGCGAACAGGATATAGGCGTCTGCGATGAGGCGGCGTTCCGCGAACAGCTCAAGACGAAGCAAGAATCATACTGCAAACAGGCAAGCCCGGAAGGCGATACAGAGTACTTTGACAGATGCGTCTCATCTTTCGATTACGGCCGTTTCTGGAACTCGCAAAAACAAAACTGCGACTACAGGACACAGTACTGCGACCGTGATACGTACGTGGGAGCGTGCGTTTCTCGTTTGAACGCAGACCGAGAGCGCATTGCTGCAGAGTCGCAGAAGAGGTGCGACCGGCAGAGCGTTGACACGTACAAACATTTCCAACTGACGTGCGCCAAGTTCTCGGCTACGCAGACGCAGTGCGAGGAGCGCAGCCAGAAAGCTTGCGCTTTCCAGGAAGACGCGTTTGCCAAGTGCGACGCGCTGACAGAAACGGACGTCCGCGCAGATATGTTGCAGCAGGCCACCAGGTTCTGCAAGTCTGAGCGTCTGCTGTCCCAAGCGAACACAAAAGCTCTGGCAGCAATACCAGAGGCCGCGCAGCTTGCCATAACGGCAAGGAGTATAAAAGAGAGGTTGCCAGAAGCGTCGCAGCCTTTCCTTGACAAAGGAACACAAGATGTTGCCGATGCCACAGAAGGTGTCGATGAAGCCCAGACCAACAAAGGACTGGTTTATGGGTTGAAGTGGGCGCTTGGATTGGCGGCAGATAACGAGAGAAAAGACGCAGATACGCTCAAGAAGAGCTCCGAGAAGATAGCAAAGTCCATCGATGTTCTCTCGGGTCTTGTGGGCCAACTGTCGGACGAAACGGCTCGCTCTTCACTGAAGGAACAGATAGACGCACTGAAGGCCCGGCAGGCAGAACTGGACAGGCTTGCCGAGACGAAACAAAAGCGCGCGCACGGGATACTTTCGTTTATTCTTGGCAGATAGCTTTTTTGATAAAACCTTTTGCGGAAAAGTTTTGGCGGACCCGAACAAAACCTTCGGTTTTGATGCGTCCAACCGGTGATATTGAT
>JACQIF010000035.1 GCA_016198635.1 Candidatus Aenigmatarchaeota archaeon | reverse complement strand
CTTTCGCGAACCAGATTACTGGTTTTGCCCACACTTTTGTCGCCGCAGCGACGGAAGCGTAAGCTCCCGAAAAGTGTGTTTTCCAGTCTGGCGCCGTTGGTCCACCTCGTGCCCGCAGGCGGATTTTTCCCGCGGGTTTTTGGCCGCTTGCATGGCCAAAAAGGCGCTAAACCAAGCTTGGCTACCCCAGCTCAAGAACAAAGAAGTCTCCATCCTATTTAATCGTTCTAAAATTCTATTTGATAGAACTTTTGTCCGAGTTAACCAATGCAAGACACGATCTTCGGAACAAGTTCCGAAGTATTTCAAACGAACAACGTTTGAAAAGGAATGGAGTCGGAAGACTCACGAAAGTTCTACTCGATTAACTGTATCTGTATGTTCACGTCCTCGGGGATCTCGATACGCATTATGTAGCGCAGCGTGCGCTGGTCCGCGCCTACGTCTATCAGGCGCTTGTGTATGCGCATCTCCCAGTGATCCCAGCTTGCGTTGCCGTGGCCTGTGCCCGAACCATTCGGAGTCTTTAGAACCGGAATGTTGAGCTTCTTTGTGGGAAGGGGAATCGGGCCTTTGATAGATACGCCGAAGCGGTCTGCGACGTCGTGGATCTGCTTGCACAGCCCGTCGAGTGTCTTGGGGTCCCGTCCCGTGAGCTTAATGCGAGCCTTGCTTGTCATTTACCGAGCACCTTATAGCGAGGTAAACTTGAAACCGGAGTTTCAAGATACACAACACCGAGAGATGTAATCTTCGGGTTACATCCTTGCGGACTGGTATGGTTTTAAGGCCGAGCGAGGTTTAAATACGTTATTTCAGGGGTTTCGTCTATGATAACAGTCCTTCGTTTGGGCCACCGTCCTGGTCGTGATGCGCGCATCAGCACGCACGTCGGCCTCGTAGCACGGGCGTTCGGTGCAGACGCCGTGACATATTCAGGTTTAAGGGATGCGAAGATGATGGACAGTGTACGGAAGGTCACAGAGCGGTCCAAGATGCCGTTCGATGTCTCGTATGAAAAGAACTGGAAGAAATTTGTTGAAAGCTTCGACGGGACGAAGGTTCACCTGACAATGTACGGCGAACCATTTGAAGGGAAAATCAAGGAACTGAAAACAAAGAACAACATACTCGTGATAGTGGGAGGAGAAAAGGTCCCCGGAGAAATTTATGGGCTAGCGACGAATCTATCCGTGACTAACGAGCCGCACTCCGAGGTGGCTGCGCTGGCGGTTTTCCTATGGGAATTAAATAACTAACCGTTCATGGAATAGTGGGTACAATGTGGACCATTGGCGTGGCGCTTGACTGCAATGCAGAAGAACTTTCTCCTGAGATTAAAACCCTCTTGGATCGTACTCTCGGGGATGACGAGACCGACTCAAAACACGTGCAGGAAATACGTAGGGTTGCCAACGTGGATCTCATCTACCATAGCAACCGCCCTCCTGACCCCTCTCTTATCATAACCCTCAAGAACACATATCCGATAGAGGATATTAAGATTCTTCCCGGCTCCGATTGAATCGATTTGCATCTATTGCGTTCGTATTAGCCGAACAACGTGACTATCCCTATCTGTTCGAGAACAAACAGTGTAAACAGAGCTAGAAGTGCAAGCGCGGTTTGCCTGTCAACGTCCCTGCCTTTACTCAGGAGATACCAGCTTATCAGCACTGACGTAAGCATGAAAGGCATCGCGCCGCGGACGGGCTCCAGATCGACTGGCACGGGGTTCAGCATGGCGACAAGGCCCATCACAAGCGTCAGGTCTATGACTGACGATCCGAATAGGTCGCCTAGGCCCAGCGCGTATTCCCGTGCGCGTATCGCGCGCACGCCTACAGCCAGTTCAGGCAAGGACGTGCCAACGGCAATCACAGTCAGCCCTATGAATTCGGGCGTCACCGCCAGCGACTCCGCTATAGAGACGGACGCACGCACTATCAGTTCGCTGCTCAATATCAGCAAAGATACGGCTGCTATAAAGCGGGAGAAATAGCCGAAGAACGCGAATACGTCGCGCTTGTTTTCAATCTGTATCCGTTCGTGCTTTATTTTGTTGATGAAGAAAATGAAAAGGGTGAACAGTATGAAACCCTGTATCAGTGAGAGCGTTCCCGTCTGGAGGAGAAACACGGAGACAAGCGCAGATACAAAAAGTATCTCTATCAGATCCCCAAGATTCCCGTCGTGAAGTTTCATGGTTCCTCCTATGAGAACGGCTGCGCCAAGGACTATGGTCAAATTCGCTATGACAGAACCGAGCGCGTTGCCCACGGCCAGTCCTGGAGAACCGTGGAGCGTGGAAGATATGGCAACGAATATTTCCGGAGAGGCGGTTGTTATCGCAATGAAGATGAAGCCCACGGCGAAACGTCCCAGGCCCAGCGATTCGGATATGCCTATCGCGTACTTTATGGCCCACTTACTGGAGAAGAACATCAGTGCGAATCCAGCGATGAACATCGCAATGCTTTCGTATGCCATAGTTTACACCAGATTCTTGTGGAAGTAGCGGTACATGTAAGTCCGCATGCCGCCATACCGCCGCAACAGCCGCAGGACGTGCTCGCCTGTCGCGATTTCGACATCTTCGTGTAACGCGTCGGCGATGTACGACGGAATGCCGTTGGTCTTCAGTTTCCCAGCGTCCTCTTTGAGAAAATCCCTTAACAAGTCTATAGCAGAGCGATAGCGGCGTTTCGCTTCGACTGTCCATGCGTCCCGTTCAAGAAATACGTTGAAGCCCTTGTAATGTTCAAGAAACTTTTGTGTGTTTGCCGCATCGAAGGCCGACGGCCCCTTGCGTTTCTGTATCGCAGGCAGCTCGTCGACGAGCAGTTCTATTACTATTACGCTCACATCATCGCTCCATATTCCAGTGCGCAGCACCTCGAACTCGTTCTCCTCCAACAGCGTCCGCAGGCGTTCTGTGCACTTGCGCAGCTGGGGCCACAGGACATCCTCGATGACATCTGGCGTAGCGAAGCGCACGAAGACGAAACGCGTCTCGCGTTCGTTGATATGCTTTGTTATGTCGTCTACTGTCGCCAACCCAGAAGGCATGCTGAAGAAGGCGGAGAGCTTAGGGTCTTCGAGGAACTCGCGGGCACGTTTTACAAAAACAAGGAAGTTTTCAAGGGAAAGCACCGCAGCCACGTTCCTTCCAGGGTCCACCGGGTCTATTATTACCAAGGGATCTTTTGGGAACTTCTTTCTCGCGTCCTCATGATGGTTTTCCAAGTCTATCACAGTTCCTGGAACCCACTCTTTTGCTGCTTTGAGTGCGTCCGTGAACCTACCGTACTCTATTATCAGCAGCTCGCACAGGTAGCCGGAGAACCCTTCGGTTTTCAGGTCAGAGCCATAGACGCCCGCGCCTCTGCAAAACTTCTTGAGCAGCCGCACTTCATTGAGCAGGCTGCGGTCGAGCTTTCGTTGAACGTAACGCACGTGGTGCGGCGTGCGGTCGACAGCAGACTTTATATTTGCAGCGTCTTTCACGCCATACGCAGGCACGATGTCGATCTTGTGGCCCTCAATCTCCGCGCGCAGATACGGGTGTTCGGCGTACGCCACCTCCCAGCGCCCGCCAAGCCCTTCGGTTATGGACTTTGCGACTTCCATGCCTATACGTTCAAGTTCCTCGCGCACGACGCGCTCTTGGAAGATAAGGAAAAGGTCTATGTCTTTCGTCCCAGCGAGCCACGTTCCCTTCGCTATGGACCCGCAGAATACGGGCTCAATGGAGTACCGGTTCTTTACTACAGCGAACGCGCGCGTGAGGATCTTGTCTTGGAGGCGGCGCACCGCCTCGCGCTCTTCGGCGCCTGGCACAATCTCATGCAGGGCGTCGCTCAGCACATTCGCAAGGCGGGAGTCCATGCAACTAGTGGGCGGCCTATTTTAATATACGCGCTCTAAAACGCTTATGGCCGAACTTTCTGTTCTCCTAACGCGCATAGGCCTCACGTTTGCGCTGTCTTTCCTGTTCGGCCTTGAAAGGCAGCTCAGGAAGAAGCCTGTTGGATTCGGCCCGTTCGCTCTAGTTGCCACAGGCGCCGCGGTGATGACATTTGTCGCGTCAGAGCTCACTAACGCTGTAGTCGTAATAGGGGGTATCGTAACGGGAGTGGGCTTCTTGGGTTCAGGAGCCCTTCTAAGGTACCAAGACAAAGTCTTCGGTTTCACCACAGCAGCGGCGATATGGGCATCTGCCGTTTTTGGAGTTATCATGGGCGCCGGTTTCCTGCTGGAAGGCATGATATTCTACCTCATGATAGCTGCAATAATTACAATAGACGCGCAGTTCGAAAGGATGGGACTAGGCCGTTATGCAAAGGTTGTTAACGTGACAGCGAAGAGCGTCAAGGCGCTCAATGAAGTTCACAGGCTCTTGCCAGGCAAGCCAATATACAGGCGTTCTGATTTTGACACCGGCAGCAGAGAGTATTCTGTCACGTTTGTTGTCCGTGGCTCCAAGAAGGACATTCAGAGACTGCCTGCAGTGCTCCTGAAGACCCGCGACGTCAAGCGCTTCAGCATCGAGTGAGTTACATTTCGTGGTAGACTATCGCAGACAAGATGCCGGCTAGAATAGAAGTCGCTAACATGGTCTGCGTCTCCATTCCAAAGAAATTCATGGCCGCGCCAAGAACGACTGCAACGACGACTCCCAGAACGACTGTGTAGTCTTCGCGAGTTGTTGGCATATTAGGATTTACGCAGAAGTTGTTTATAAACCCATTACTTCTCCTTCAGCACACCGTAGCCGATAAGTCTCCATCTATTGGCATGCAGTCGCGACAGCGCCACGTGATCGCCGTAGTCTGCGCATATCGGCAGTTTTAGCGCAACCTCTATTTCGCGTCCCTCCTTGCGTGCGGAAGTCACGGCGCCTGCTGTTTTTGCCACAGCACAGGTCATCATAAGAGCCTCTCCGGTGTTTATCGGTTTGACGCGCTCGCTTGTCTCAACCATCTTTTCGAGCAGGTGCACGTCAAGGAGAACCTTATTGTGGACAGGCGGGAGCTTTCCCGGAATGCCTGCGACCTGTCCGGCGAGCGAGTCTGCCTTCGTCGTGACAGGGTCAAGCTTCGTCGACAGTCCAAGGAGGCCTCCGGGTCCTGCCTCGTCGAGGCCGCGGCCTACTTTTTGGAGACCCGTTACGCTTGTCTGCAGCGGCGTCCAGCGCCCGTTGCGGTTGATGCCGGGACGTATCTCTATGTCATCTCCGGTATGCAAAACGCCCTGAATAAGGGAGCCTCCGACAACTCCGCCGCCCAGTTTGTCGTACGGGGTACCGGGCTTGTTGACGTCGAATGAGCGTGCTACGTACAGTCGCGGCTCTTTGGATGGGTCGCGTTTCGGCGTTGGGATAGTTTCTTGTATAGTAGCGATGAGAGCGTCGATATTGATCCTTTGGAGGGCGGACACCGGAACGACAGGAGCATTCTCTGCGACCGTGCCCTTGACAAACCTTTTTATCTCTTGATAGCTCTCGCGCACGCGCTTCTCATCCACGGCGTCGACCTTGTTCTGCACGATAACTATGTTCTTGATGCCGACGATGTCCAGTGCGATAAGGTGCTCGGCGGTCTGGGGCTGCGGACACTTCTCATTGGCTGCGATGAGCAATAAGGCACCGTCCATTAGTGACGCGCCTGAAAGTACGGTAGCCATCAAAGTGCTGTGTCCCGGAGCATCGACGAAGCTTACCGTGCGCACGGGCTCGGCATCAGCGAAGCACGCCGGGCACTTCGCGCTGTTGCCCCACTGCGGTTCATCATGCTTGTTGCAAGAATAGAAAGTCGCGTCGGCGTAACCGAGGCGTATCGTGATCCCCCGTTTCTGCTCTTCTGCGTGTGTGGAAGTCCACTTTCCTGTGAGTGCCTCGACGAGTGTTGTCTTGCCGTGGCCGACGAGGCCGACAACTAACGCCTTCTTGCCGGGTCT
>JACQIF010000031.1 GCA_016198635.1 Candidatus Aenigmatarchaeota archaeon | reverse complement strand
GCGCAAGCTCGTGGAGGACGCGTTTCGCGCGTACATCATAAAAGCCATAGCGGCGACGCCCACTCTCGCGGCCGGACTTAACCTTCCCGCATACCGCGTGGTGATTCGAGATCTTCGGCGCTACCATCCTGCGCACGGCTCTATTTACATCCCAGTTCTGGAGTACCATCAGATGGCCGGACGTGCGGGCCGTCCGCGCTACGACAAGGAGGGCGAGGCGATAGTACTGGCCAAAAGCGCCCGCGAAGCACAGGAGCTTGTAGAGCGTTACATCAACGGAACGCCAGAGGAGATTTATTCTAAACTTTCCGTAGAACCCACGCTGCGCACACACGTGCTCTCACTCATCGCGACGCACGTCTCCAGCGAAGAGGCGCTGAAGGAATTTTTTGAGCGTACGTTCTTCGTACACCAGTTCAAAGATTTTGAGAAGATACAGAAAATTATCGGCAAGATACTGCGCCGTCTGGAAGAGCAGAACTTTATCAAGTACGACAGCGAACGCCTGGAAGCAACGCGTATCGGCCGCCGTGTCGCACAGCTCTACCTAGACCCGGAAACGGCGCACCGTATAATAACCAATATGGATTCCTGCGTGAACGCATTCGACTATATGCTGCTTATCTCGAACGCGCGCGAGATGTATCCATTCTCGCTCCGTGCACGCGAAGACGAGAGACTCGCCGAGGAGATCGAACGCAGAAGCATCGAAACGCCGTCACCGTGGGACCTCGAGTACGATGACTTTTTGCAGGCGTTCAAAACAGCGCTCGTCCTTGAGGCCTGGACCGACGAGCGTGGCGAAGACGAGCTCTACAAAACGTTCAGCGTTGCGCCTGGCGAGCTGCGCACGCGCCTCGATTCGGCGGACTGGCTTCTCTACGCAACGCAGGAGCTGGCGTTGCTGCTCGGCAAGGCCGCAAAGATAAAAGACGTCCGCAAGGCGCGTGTCCGCGTGAAGTACGGCGTACGGGAAGAACTCGTGGCGCTTGTGGCGCTGCGCGGCATCGGGCGCGTCCGTGCGCGGACGCTGTACACAGCAGGCTACAAAACAATAACGAAGCTCAAGGCGGCGAGCGAACTGGAGATGGCGAAGCTCGTTGGGACGAAGACCGCTGCGGACGTACACAAACAGCTGCACTCGACGGAGGAGCTGGAGGAGAAACAAACAAAATTAAATATACCTGACAGAGTGGAATGATAACATGACCGAACTTTTGTATCTCCGCGACTGCTATCTCCGCACGTTCGATGCACGTGTTCTGCAGTCAGGCAAAGGCTGGGCCATCCTTGACCGCACAGCGCTCTACGCGGAAGGAGGCGGGCAGGAGACCGATTATGGAACACTTGAATGGGACGGGGGAAGCGTCCGCGTCAACGAAGTGCGCAAGCAGAAGGGCTTTGATGGCGTTATACACTACTTTGATGAGGACGTCATTATACCAGAAGGGACGGGCGTTCGCGGTAGCGTCGACTGGGATCGCCGCTACAAGGAGATGCGGATGCACACTGCGCAGCACCTCTTCTCTGCGCTCGTGTTAGATGCATATGGCGCCGAGACTGTCGGCAACCAGATACATCCGGAGATCTCGCACGTCGACTTCGGGCCGATAAAGATAACACAGGAAGCGTACGAGCGGATAGCCGACAAGTTCAATTCCACCGTGGACAAGAAGGCGCCAGTGCGCATATCGTTCATGTCGCGTGCACGAGTTCTCGCGGAGATAGACGAGAAGCGCCGTAACCTGTTCAGCCGCGTCCCCGAGACCGTGGAAGAAGTGCGTGTCATAGAGATAGAAGGATTTGACCGTGCGCCTTGTGGGGGCACGCATGTTGCGAACACGGGCGAACTCGGACACATGGTCGTGCTCAACGTAGAAAATAAGGGAAAGGACAAGCAACGCGTAGAGTTCAAGCTCTCCCCAAGCGCTTCTTGATTTTCAGCTCCCAAAATCCGCGGATGCACATCATGCCAAGCTTGAAGCCGTGCTGCCATGTTTTCATCTTTGATTCCCCTGCGACGCGTTTCATGTAGTGCACCGGAACTTCGACGATTCGCATGTTGCTGCGGCTCGCACCGAAGAGCATGTCGAAGTCCGGCCATGAGCGGCTGACGAGTTTTATTTTCGTGCCGTGCGCCTTGCGGAAGTATGCCTTCGTGCCGCACAGCGTGTCTGTGACGCGCGAACCGAGCAGCCATGAGAACACGCGTGCGAAGGCCTTGTTGCCTATCATATGTAGGTCAGTCATCGCTCCAGACTCGAACGGATATAGCAGACGCGTGCCATTAACGAACTCCGCCTTGCCCTGCGCGAGCGGCTCGATGAAACGCGGCAGCTCCTCCGGTGGGACTGCCATGTCCGCGTCCAGCACGACAACGACCTCCTTCGTCGCTGCATCGAGTCCTGCTTTCACAGCCATTCCTTTGCCGCGGTTAGGCGCGTATGAAACGACGCGCACGCGCTTATCGTGTTTGGCCGCGTTATTTGCGCGTTCGGCGGTGCGGTCCTTCGAGCCGTCGTCGACCACAACGATTTCCATATCCTTGCCAACGTTAGGCACGCGTTTTATGCATTCAGCGATGTTGCCTTCTTCGTTGTATGCCGGAATGACGACGGAAACGGAGAGACCCTTGCTTTTTGCAAGCGCGGCCGGTTGCGCAACAAGTGTCTGGACGAGCGTGTATATTGATAGCCTGCGCTTCACGATCGTGTAGTCAAGAAGCCGCAGCATGCGCGCGAGGTCTTCGTGTGCTATCCAGTTGTGCGGGCCTTCAGGCATCTTCATGTTTAGACGCTCCATCACGTGCAGAGGGATGGTCCAGAAAGGATTGATTGATGTTATCACTATCTTCGTCTGCGGCGTGCAATTTTTCCTGAGGCCCTGCAGCGTGGCGTAAACGTCCGAGAGATGCTCGACAAGGTCTGCCATTATTATGTAGTCGAACTTGCCTTCGACGTTCAGATCTTCGGCCGGAGAGACAACGAATTTTATCTCCGGGTGCTTCTTCCGCGCGTACGCCACCATCTTTGGGCTTATGTCCACGCCCACGCCTACGGACGGACGTAGCGACGCCACGAGGTCTCCTGTCCCGCAGCCCAGCTCAAGAACGCGCTTGCCGGGCGGCACGATGGACGCATAAAGTGCCTTGAGATTCTTGTAGTAGAAGCGCTGGCGGCTCTTGTAGTAGTCGTATCTCTGCGCGATGTCGTCGAAGTGTGTGCGGATGTCGTTTGTCATTGAAATCCCATAAATGCGGCCTAGAGACAACCAAATCTTCAGCGGATTTATATAGCCAATCCAGCGAGTAAGCAGGCAGCCGTCCGTTTAAACACTTTTAGGGATCGCCGCCAATAAATAGTGGATTGTTATATTATCCATATGAACGCCGAACGGAAGAACATACTTGCAATCGTTGTTCTATCGACCGCTTTGGTCGCCGCCGCGACATATTTGGGTTACACGGGCTCCTATAGGGCACTGTTGATAACGCCGATTCCATTCGTGCTGATAATAATGTTCGCGGCCCATTCAATGCGCTCCCTTGCAACGGCATCCGGGATGGCGACCGGGCATGCCAAAGGCATCATCGAAGGCATGAAGGCAAGCCTTCTTTTTGTCTTCCTGTACGTTATAGCAAGAATATTGCTGGCTATAATCGCGCCTTCCATGTCTAACGGATTGCTTTATGCGGTGATCGTCGGCCCCCAGATAGGATTGCTAACTTCGTTCTTTTACGTACTGTCCACGACATCGCATGTCATCCAACAGCGTCCTTTAGGCGTTGGCGGCCCTACAGGGAAACACCGTCACGCAAAACAGCTCGTGTTGCACCTAACACCCCATTTTGCGGCGTCACTCGCAGGAAGCTTCGGCCTACTATACATTTTGAAGCCGACCTTCCCGTCCACAGTGACTGTTGTCGTGGCGGCCTTGGGTGTGATAGTCCTGTCGGTGTTCTGGAAGGCAAGAAAAGATCACAACTCCTGCCGGCGCCTCCTCGAGGAGGCTGACAGGGCTGTAATGGACAGGATGTATTTGGCAAACGCAATGGTGGCAGCCGTTACCGTTCTCAGCACAGTCCAGGAGATATTGTTTCCACGGGTAGCAAAAGACATAACGGCGGTTCTTGTGGTAGGCGCAGTTTTGATGGCGTCTCTGGTGCTGACGTTCCTGACGATGTATGCGGTTATAGGGCAGTTCAAATATTCGGCGATAGACGTCGAAGCGGGCGACCGAGGATACAGGCAAAAATTAATTTGAGCATATTTCTCCACCAAAATATTCAGCTTGGAATATCGTGGAGCCACCAATGGGATTTTCATCGTTTGCCGGAAGGCACGCGAAACGCACGCGTTTCGGTGCGCCGGAAACCGCAGTTTCCGTGCGCGTACTTTCCGTAAACGCTTTTCGCGTACGCGTTTGACGCACACTCGGTGTGCGTCGGTCTCCGCTGCGAAAAGGGTTTGAACCCACAACCCTCTGCTCATTTTGCCCTTCGCCGGCCGATGCATTCGTTGATGCGCCCGCGAAGGGCTTACAAAGCAGATGCTCTGCCGTTGAGCTATGGTGGCATAGACGACGTTGAATAGGAGAGTTATTTAAAG
>JACQIF010000032.1 GCA_016198635.1 Candidatus Aenigmatarchaeota archaeon | reverse complement strand
GAGTTGGCAGAGCTGCTCAACGCCGTGAACGACGCTCACGGGACCAGCTACCATGCAACATTCTTCTCAGATACAGGCATTTTCCTGAACAGAGAGAACCCTTTTGAAAATGCAGGCGTAATTGCACGGGACGTTCAAGGCGTCGAGAAACGGGGCCACGAACTAAGAACACGAATGCCTCCGATGGCACGGCGCCAAGGATGTGGGAGGGTGACTGTCCAAGGATTTGTCGAAAACGCAGGAAGGCCTGTCATGGTTTGGGCAAAAGACCACGCTGTTCTTGTTGTAGGATATAGTGCAGACGGCAAGCCACTGGTCCACGACCCGCTTGTTGGAGAGTATATGCCTGGCGGAACAAAGCTCCACGAAGCGCCGCCTACGGACATTATACTGATTCAGAACATACCAAAAACAACGGCTAGTTTTCAAGAAACGTAGAGCGCGACCCCGAGGACAGCGCCTATCGCATATCCGGCCAAAGCGGCAAGCATCCCTATCAGCATCATTTCTACTCCGCTGTTTATTGGGTTCCCAATAGTTATCCTCGCCTTCACGAATCCGGAAACGAATAGCACTACTGCCGAGAAAGCGAGTGCGGCAACAGTCGCCTGGGCTACAGGAAGGAAAAGGAACGGTACGAGAGGCACGAGGGAGCCTACCACAGCAGCAACACCGATTATCAGCGCGTCGCGCGTCGGATTCTCCCAGCCGTCCTGACGCAAGCGCAGCTCTTCCTCCATCATAGTCTTGAGCCAGAGGTCACGGTTGGACGTGATGTGCTTCACGATGGTATTCAGCGTGCGCCCTGTGAAACCCTTGGCGGCGTAGATCTCTCTTACCTCGTTGCGCTCCACCTGCGGTATCTCCTTCATCTCTCTCTTCTCGCGCACGAGCTCGCTCTCATAGAACTGCCGCGCGGCCTTCGACGACGTATAGCCTACGGCAGCCATCGAGATAGATTCGGCGAACGTCGCGGCCAGTCCGGCGATGAGGACTATGCGCGAGTCGTGTGTGGCTGCGGCCACGGCCAAGATGACGCCCAGCACGTTCACGAGCCCGTCCTGCCCTCCGAGAATTACGTTACGAAGGTTCGTGCCTGTGTCTGTCTTGTGTGCTTCCTTCGGAGAGTGTTTTGTGCGCATCATGAAAACCTTCTGAACCATTTCAAAGTCTCGTTAAATAATCTTTCTTCCGCGCCTTCCTCGTTGAAACTGTGGCCGGCGTTCTTTATTGTTGCAATACTTTTTGGTTTGTTTGCGTTCTTGTAGTACCGTTTTCCTCCTTTGACCAGAATCCCTTTGCCAGCCAGAATGAACTTTATCGGAATGCGTACGTCCGTCACGCGTTTCGTCATATCGCCGAGCGCGACATCCGTGTCACGCATCTTCTTGCCGACGAGGATATTGACGCCAAATAGCCCGTAGTAGGATTTTAGGGACTTGACATATTTGATGAGGTTTGCTAGATATTTTTTATTGGTCCATATTTCTTTAAGATCGTCTGTCGGATCCCACAGAACGATACCATCAACGTTCTTCAAGTCAGAGAGTAGTATGGTCGGTCCGCCATAGCTGTGGCCGGTGAGAAAGATTTTACGGAATCCTTTCTTTCTCATGCGCGAGACTACGTGCGCTAGGTCAGAGGCGTGCGTGCGAATCGTGCAATCCATCAGTTGGCGAGCGTGTGGCCGCCAGTCATATAGGTTGAAGCGCAAGACGCTAAAGCCGCGCTTTGGAAAGAATTTGGTTGTGTTGTAATACGGCATCTCGTCCATATGACTAGCCATACCATGCACGACAATTATTAGTTTGTCTGACTTGGGTTTCGCTTTTGTTAGTTTGCCATATATTATATGATTGTCTTTCGTGTGTATCTTCACGTCTGGTTTCATCTTAAAGCCTCTAAGGATAGAACCTGTTCAGCGTCCGTGGGAACGGCGTCGCGTCGCGGATGTGCTCGAGCTTGCAGAACCAGCGGACGACGCGCTCGATACCCAGACCAAAGCCCGAGTGCGGCACGGAACCGAAGCGGCGCAGGTCGAAGTACCACTCGTAGTTCTTCAGGTTCGCTCCTTCGGCCTTGAGGCGCTTTTTCATGTACTCGATGTCTTCACTCCTCTGCGAACCGCCAATAATTTCTCCGAAGCCTTCTGGGGCTATCATATCCGCGCAGGCGACCGTTTTTCCATCCGGATTCAATTTCATATAAAATGCCTTGATGTGCGCCGGATAGTTGGTTACGAAGATTGGTTTCTCTTCTCCTTCGACTAGTGCGCGCTCTTCTTCAGTCCGCAGGTCGTCACCCCATTTGACGTCCATCCCTTTCTTTTTGAGGATCTCAATCGCGTCGTCGTATGTTATGCGCTTGAACGGAGGCTTGATCTTCAGCAGGTCTGCCGGGTCTCTTCCGAGCGCACGTAACTGTTCCGCGCACTGCTTGCCGACGGCCTGAGCCATCGCACTTACCAGCGACTCCTGCACGCGCATGTTCGCTTCCTGGTCTAACCACGCCGCTTCGGCCTCAAGGTGCCAGTATTCGGTCAGATGGCGCGTCGTGCGCGACGTCTCCGCGCGGAATGATGGCGTTATAGCCCACACGCGTTCTAATGGGAAGATGAGGGCTTCAAGATACATCTGCGCGCTTTGCGAGAGGTACGCCTTGTCGCCGAAGTAGTCTATCTCAAAGATCGTCGAACCGCCTTCTGCTGCGCTGGCTGTTATTATCGGCGGTGTTGTCTCGAACCATTCGTTCTTGCGGAACCAATCGCGCGCGGCAGACATCAGCGTGTCTTTAACAACAGTAACGTTAGCTATCTGTTCGGAACGCAGCCACAAGTGCCGCACGTCCAGCAGAAACTCAGGCGACTTGTCTTTCACGATAGGGAAGCGCTCGGCTACGTGAACGACATCAAGCGTGCGGCCTTGCACTTCGTAGCCGCCTGGCGCGCGGTCATCTTTGCGGACGGCACCTGTAAGCGTTATGGATGACTCAACAGTGAGTTCGGACGCACGCTTGAACGCGTCGGCGCTGACGTCGCCCTCCTTGAAGGCCACCTGTATGGAGCCGGAGCCGTCGCGCAGCACGACGAAGACGATGTTCTTCTGCGTGCGCACACGCGAGCACCAGCCTCGCAACGCAACTTCGCCTGCACGACCAAACGCTTCTTTTACAGATATGAAGTCCATAGTCTATCACTGCGGCTATGTAGAATAAAACGTTAAGTCAGTCGACCGATAAGGATCTCTGTCTTGGAGTTTATGGCTCTTGTAACGGCCGTTCCTGCATTCCATACGCTCATAATACGGGGCTTGACATCGCTTTCCTTTCTTATGCCCTTGCTGAAAACCTCGCCGGTTGAATAGATATGACGATCAGAACCGTAAGCGTCCGTGCTTATGGCGCCTCTGTTCGGTGGTGTTACATTAACGTGGTATTTTTCCCTGACAGCTGATATAAACTTCCTCCAGCTTGAATCAAGGCCAGAAAGGTCGGTACCGTCATACTGGACAAGAG
>JACQIF010000041.1 GCA_016198635.1 Candidatus Aenigmatarchaeota archaeon | reverse complement strand
TAAGTAATGGCCCGTTCAGCGATACACATAGTGCAGCACAGGAGAAGGCGTGAGCAGAAAACAGACTACGCACTGCGGCTGGCGATGCTGAAGAGCGGGACCCCCCGGCTTGTCGTACGCAAGAGCAACGCGTACGTTAACGGGCAGATAGTGGCGTACGCGCCCGCGGGAGACAGCGTGAAGGTGCAGGCAACGAGCCGTGAGCTTCGCGCGTTAGGCTGGAAGCACAGCTGCGCTAACGCGACGGCTGCATACCTGGCAGGCATGCTGATGGGAAAGCGCGCCAAAGAGGCGGGCGTTACGGACGCCGTGCTGGACATAGGCCTCCAGAGAAGCACAAAAGGCAACGTGCTCTATGCATACCTGAAAGGCACTGTCGAAATGGGCCTGCGTGTAGCTCACAGTCCTGACATGCTGCCGACGCCTGAACGTGCGACAGGCAAGCACATAAATATTGACGCCGACTTCGAGGCGCTCAGGAAAAAGATCGTTGGTTAGATGTTTATGGCAGAACTACCCGAAGAAAAGAATGTGGAAGAAACGCAAAGCCTGATCCCTGCCGACGTGGATGAAGTAATCGCAGCGCCCGAGGAGGCTGTTGCTCCTGCAGTCATTGCAAAGGTCGAAAAGGAGGTCTCGCTGGCTGCGCAACGCGGCCTGGAGAACTGGAAACCCAAGACAGAACTGGGCAGGCGCGTTATGAATGGCGAGATAAAGAGCATCGATTACGTCTTCCAGCAGGGATGGAAAATTCTGGAGGCTGAAATAGTCGACATGCTTCTGCCGGGAATAGAGAACGACATAATACTCGTCGGCGGCGCTACAGGAAAAGGCGGGGGCATTCGCCGCATACCAGGCCGCCGCACAGCACGCATGCACAAGAGCGGCCGAAGGTTCAAAACGTCTTGCTTGGTTGTCGTAGGCAACAAGGACGGCTACGTGGGAGTGGGCATGGGCAAAGCGCTGGACTTCCGCCAGGCCGCGGTGAAGGCGATAAAGATTGCAAAGTTGTCCCTGATACCCGTCCAAAGGGGCTGCGGTTCATGGGAGTGCGGCTGTCGCACGCAGCACACCTTGCCGGCGACGATAGAAGGCAAAAGGGGCTCAGTCCGCGTGATGCTCAAACCGGCCCCGAGGGGCGTTGGGCTCGTCGTAAGCGACGAGATAAAGAAGATGCTCTCCCTGGCAGGGTTCAAGGATGTCTGGATAAAATCGCAGGGGCAGACGCAGGCACGCGTCAACCACATAAATGCGGTTTTCGACGCGCTGAAGAAGCTCAACGCTTACAAGTTCTCGGCTGTCGCAAGGGAACGGTGCGCCATCAAGGCGGGAAGCATCTTCGGAACATTGGGTTCCGAAGTTACTCCGAAAACTGTTGGGTGATGCAGATGTTGGCTATTGTACGCATACGAGGAAGCGTTAGTACGCGCGCAGAAGTAGAGATGGCACTCGTCCAAATGGGGCTTAAAGAGAAGCATGCCTGCGTTATCATTCCATCGACGCCCGCGTACAGGGGAATGGTACAGAAGATAAAAGATTATGTGACATGGGGCGATGTCAGCGATACTGTCGCCAAAAAACTTCTCCAGGCCAAGAAACTGGAAGCCGGTAAGGATGCCACCAATCCATACAAAGGTATCATATTCCACCTAGCTCCTCCGAAAAAAGGCTTCCGCGGCTCTATAAAGCTGACTTACCCCCGCGGTGCGCTGGGCCCGCGCGGCGATAAGATAAACGAACTGTTGGAGAGGATGATATAAAATGGTCGTACGCAAAGAACGTTCCGTTCGCAAATACAGGGGCAAGAAGTGGTACGGCTGGGGCGCGAAGAAGAAACACCGCGGCTCCGGCTCGCGGGGCGGCCACGGTTACGCCGGTTCGCTAAGCCACAAGTTCATAATGTTCCTCAAAAGCGAACCGCAGCACATAGGGAAGACAGGGTTCTCGCGGCCAACCAAGTCGCTGGATGAAAGGCGCGCTGTTAATGTTGGGGAATTGGACAGGCTGGCACAGGACGTCAAAGGCAACATCCTGGACCTCACTGCACTTGGATACACGAAACTGCTGTCGAAGGGTAACGTGCGCACACCTCTAAAGGTCGTTGTCCCATCATTCTCGCCTAGAGCCAAGGAGAAGATTGAAAAGGCTGGCGGTTCTATACAGGGTTAGGTGTTCTCGTGGAAGGGACTCAAGACGCTTCGCCGAGCGGACAAAACGCGCAGAACGTTTCTATAAAACTTACCTACCTTAATTTTCTCAGCTGGCTTCCCGGAATAGAAAAGCCCGTGCAGCGCCTGAACTTCAAAAAGCGCGTCATGTGGACCATAGCGATGCTGGTTGCGTTCTTCCTCATGAGCGAGATAACCGTATGGGGCACGGCAGACGCCGCACGCGGGCGTTTCGCCTTCCTGGAAACCGTGCTTGGCTCCACGATAGGCTCGCTGATGACGCTCGGCATAGGCCCGATCGTCACGGCATCTATCATCCTTCAGCTGCTCAACGGCAGCGGCCTCATCAAGATGGATACGTCAACAGCACAGGGCCGCGCCATATATCAGGGAACCCAGAAGCTTCTTGCAGTCGCGTTCGCGTTCTTCGAGGCCTTTGCGTTCGTAGTCTTTGGCGCAATTCCGCCTGCGTCCGCCAGTACGTTCGTCATGGGCGCTGTCGTGCTGCAGCTGGCGATGGGCGGAGTCATTACGATACTGATGGACGAGGTCGTATCGAAGTGGGGCATCGGTTCCGGAATATCACTCTTCATTGCTGCGGGCGTAAGCCGCCAAATATTCATCAATGCCTTCAACTTCGTGGGCACACACGGGTCAATACAGGCGCTGGGCATCATACCGACTGCAATCACGCAGTTCATCGCAGGCTCTCCCAAGGATGCGATGCTCGCGCTTATACCAATCCTTTTTACCGTAGTGGTCTTCTTCTTCGTGGTCTATGCGCAGGCGATGAAGGTCGAGATTCCGCTCTCGCTGGGCACCATGCGCGGCTTCGGCCACCGCTACCCGCTGAAGCTTTTGTACACTTCAAACATACCAGTGATCCTTACGTCTGCCCTGCTTGCGAACGTCCAACTGTGGGCAAACTTGCTTCAGTCGCGCGGAACCCCGATACTGGGCACGATAGACGCGCAGGGCGTCGCAACGTCAGGACTCATCTCGTGGATATCCCCGCCACACCAAGTGCCGTTCTCAACGATACTCATAGCTGCACTGGATCCTGGAATATCCGTATCCCCGCAAGCATGGCACTGGCTGTCTTACTCGGTGTTTTTGATAGTGTCGTCGATAGTCTTCGCGCTGTTCTGGGTCAACACGTCCAACCTTGACGCGGGTGCAGTTGCGAAACGCCTGCACAACATCGGCCTCGGGGTGCCGGGATTCCGCAGCGACGTGCGCATCATTGAGCGCGTTCTTGAACGCTATATTCCGGCGCTGACTGTGCTGAGCGGGGCGCTCATAGGGCTGCTCGCCGCGTTCGCGGACTTCACAGGTGCGCTCGGAACGGGCACGGGCATTTTGCTGACAGTAATGATAATCTACAGCCTTTACGAGCAGATCGCGCAACAGTACATGGAGGACATGCACCCGATGCTGCGCAAGTTCATGGGCGGTTCGTAGAACGGAAAGTATAACAGATCAAACTGGATGCTCTACTCTGCCCTTCAGGAAGGCCTTCTCTTTTTCGTCAAGATTCTCAAACGTGACTTCTGTCAAGCCTTCGCTGTTCACCTTCAGAACGCCGAGGTGCCATTCGTCTATGCCGTCCCTGTACGGACGGTCCCTCAACAGGGTGC
Source organism: Candidatus Aenigmatarchaeota archaeon (assembly GCA_016198635.1). Lineage (GTDB taxonomy): Archaea > Aenigmatarchaeota > Aenigmatarchaeia > PWEA01 > JACQIF01 > JACQIF01. The sequence goes on along the minus strand of JACQIF010000041.1, from coordinate 335 downwards.
GGTCGTTGTAGTTCACGTTGCCTATCACATGGGGCACGCCTATAACATTGGGGTCTTCCAGTTCGTTCCAAAGGCCACGAATGACACGGGTTTCGTACATGTCGAGATTTCCAACTACAATGGGTATATCTATAGCATTCACACTTTCAACGGTTGAATAGTTGATATTAAGGCCTCTGAAAAAGGTCGAGCCGCTGATGTCCAAAGCTCCTTTGACATCGCAGTCGTATATGCTCACTACATCCCTGAATGTCGAGCGTGTTAACATCGCACCGTAATCTATAGTCTCATCTTCACCGATAACAGGGGTTTTTATGTTTTCTCCTTCGTAAGTC
>JACQIF010000040.1 GCA_016198635.1 Candidatus Aenigmatarchaeota archaeon | reverse complement strand
GTACATAGACCTGCGCACGACAGAGATCCCTGACGAAATCCCAGTGGCGATGGCACTGTTTGGCGCCCTTTGGTACGGACTCGCGTTCCTTTCTGGCGGAAGTACGGTAGGCCTGAACGGTCTTGCCATCGGAGGCGCGTTTTTCATTCTGGGGTTCCTGATGTATTATACGGGACAGTGGGGGGGCGGCGATGCAAAGCTTATTGCAGCAACAGGCTTCCTTATCCCGTCAGCGCCCGCGTTTGCCGTACGCACATTCTTCCCGTTTCCCCTAAGTTTCCTGCTAAACGTCTTCATGATCGGCGCCGTTTACATCGTACTATATTCATTCGCCGTGTCTTTGCCTAACCGTTCGGTAACACATGCTTTCGTTCAGGACATCCGCGGCGGATGGAAGGAGATAGGACTATTCGGGATTGTTCTCGCTGCCGTATCGATCGGCGTTGCTAACATGGTTGGCAGCACGTTGTCGTCACGCCTGACATTCCTTTCGTTGTCTCTCGTCCCCGGAGGAATCGGGCTTTTCCTCTTATGGCGGTTTTTGCGGATCGTGGAACGCGTAGGCTTCCGCAAGAAGATTTCTGTCTCCCGCCTTCGTGTCGGAGACATGATAGGGGAGGATATCCGCGAACTGAAAATGTCGAAGAAACTTATCCGCGGGCTCACTGAAGAAGAGATAATGGCCATACGCAAGATCCGCCGCAGCATCGTGATACGCGAGGGAGTCCGCTTTGGCCCGGCTTTCCCCCTCGCGTTGCTCTACACGCTGTTCTTCGGCGACTTCGTGATGTTGTTTTCGGTGGTTTAGATGAATCCCTACATAACAATCATGAGACCCGTCAACGGTTCGATGGCTGCTGTTGCTGTTGTGCTGGGCGCGCTGATAGCCGGCGTTCAGGATGGAGCCATAGTAATAGCGGCAATTTCAGCTTTCCTCATATCTTCTGCAGGAATGGTGGCCAACGACATCTTCGACTACAGGATAGACAAGGTCAACAAGCCCAAGAGGCCTATACCTTCAGGACTCATATCGTTGCGCGGCGCGTCTTTATACTCCGGTGCGTTGTTCGGATTGGGCGTTGGACTAACAGCACTGCTTAACATTTACGTTTTCGGTTTGGCACTCTTTAATGCATTGTTAGAAATGTTCTATGCGAATAAACTCAAACGCACGCCTGCAGTAGGCAACATCGCCGTGAGCTGGCTCGTGGGCTCCACATATGTATTTGGCGGTCTTCTGAGCGGCAGCCACGACATTTTACACTTGGCCGGACCGCTGCTTCTCGGAAACGTGGCTTTCGTGGCAAACATGGCCCGCGAGCTGTACAAAACGGCATCAGACTACAAGGGGGACAAAAGATATGGAGCCATTACGGTCGCTGTGGTCTTTGGCAAAGAAAGAGCCAAGTTGGCGGGCGATATATTTGCTGTCCTTGCAGCAGCCAGCAGTTTGGCCCCGTATTTTGCGCACATCCTCGGCAATGTCTATATTTCCATCCAACTCATTTCTATCGCCGTTTATCTCTCTGCGCTATTCAAGTCGGCAGAGAAGGCAGAAAAATTGACCAAAATTGGTATGTTTATTGGACTGGTAGCGATAGCCGCAGAACTGGGCAGCAGATTGCTGTAACTGCAGATGCGGTGTTAGAGCGTGACAGCGCCTTTAAATATACCGCTTATTTTACTGTGGCTATCAGGGGGTTAAGTGACAATAGAACTGCAAATCAACGGAAAACTGCACGTCGGCCGCGTCGAACGCTACATGCATGAAGCGTTGGAACGTGACGGGGCCCTGCATTTTACACTCCTGGACCCTGAGCATCGGGACGAGAACAAACTCAAGGCAATCATAGAGGCTGCGGAACGAGCTGGCACGGACGCGTATATGGTTGGCGGCTCCCTCGGCGTCGTGCAGTCCGCGACGACACAACTGATGAAACTCCTCAAAAAAATGTCAAAGAAGCCCGTTATAGTTTTCCCTGGCAACGTCGACGCAGTCACGGAACTCGCCGACGCCATATTTTTCATGTCGCTCCTCAACTCGCGCAACTCCTACTGGATATCCGGGGCACAGGCAATAGGCGCTCCTGTCGTACGCGCTTTCGGTATAGAGCCGATACCAATGGCTTACATAATCATGGAGCCCGGGGGCACCGTGTCGTTCATAGGAGACGCGAAGCCTATCCCGAATGACAAGCCTGACATCGCTGCTGCGTACGCGCTCGCAGGGCAGTATATGGGCATGCGTGTGGTGTACCTCGAAGCCGGCTCAGGTGCCAAGAAACCCGTTGACGTGCGTGTCGTGGCCACAGTGCGCCGTGCAGTTGACGTCCCTGTAATTGTAGGCGGCGGCATAAGGAGCGCCGGAGACGCGAAGAAGCGCGTTGAAGCAGGGGCTGACGTGATAGTTACAGGCACGCTCGTGGAGGACGAGAAGGACGTCTACAAGGCTCTTTCTGCAGTCGTGCACGCGGTCAAAGAAGGCGGGAAGAAGAGGCTCAAGAAGAAAGCTTGAGTACTGTGTCCACGACGCCACCCCATTCCACTTTTGTCGAGTCTACCTTGTTCCATAGCGTATAACGTTCGGGACGCACAGAACTGGCTTTTCTAAGTGTTTTTGCTACTATGTCAGTGTCGCTTTCCCTCAAAGGTCTCAAAGCATACTCCAGAAGGCCTTTCTGCTCGAACAGCTGAATCAGCTCGTCGTATAGTATGGCAGGGTCAAAGAACAGTTTTGGCATCTTCGGAGCCTCTTGCTTGTAGACTAAAGCAGACAAGAGCGTTGATGTTCCGACCAGTTGCCCATGAAAGTATCGGTTGTTCAAAATGGGCATCAGGAGCTTTTCCAACTCGTGCTCGGAACCGGAGCAGTAGCGCGAAGACTCGTGCATGGCGAGTCCGGAAAAGAAAAGCGCGGAAGCGAGGTCGTCCTCATCCTCCTCGTGTAGAAGGCGCGATATGGCGTTGCATGCTAGCGAGAGATAACGTGCGTTAGGAACCAAGTTCTCTTCTGCCATGGCAAGAGAGACGTCTTGTAACGCGACGATATCGGACAGAACATCAAGCCGTCCGGCCTTGGGCAGCTCGCCAGCCGTGGCCCAAAGATACTCAGGGATAATTATCTTGGTTGCATAGCTGGTCGTGTAAGATGACTTCTTTCCGTTTTCGAATAACGCACAGTTGCGCGAGAGCAGGCCGTCATGCGTCGGTGCCGTGGGCGCGAGTATGAGCGGGACGCCAGCGCGGAATGCGACCATCTTCGAGACGTCCAGCACACGCCCACCGCCGAAGCCCATCACGACAGTCGGCTTTGAATGAGTTAGGATTCCGTTGACCGTATCGATGCTCTCCTGTTTTACAACGTATATGCGTTCCTGGTCATAGAAAGAAAGTTTCTTCAGGTAGTCAAGCATTATGTTGTCATCTGTTATAACCACCAAACCTGTCCCATCTGCAGGAAACGCGCGCCTCAACGATTCTTCAGATTGGCAGTAGACAAACTCCGTGCCTGCGGTGCGCAGGGCGCTTTTAAGGTCATTTTTGCCGTATTTTCTTTGTAAAGCTTCCAGGGACTCCCTTATCATCGGACCAAGAAGCCGGAGAGAAGATATAAAGTCTTTACGCATTTTCACTGTTTTCGTAAGACGTAGAGCTGGTCTGGCGTGTACATGCTGTTGTACATGCGAACTTCGTCTATGTAACCGTTGAAATAGTTACCGCCCCACGCACCTGTGTCCATGGCTATCCGGACGTTGTTGTTATTGCTCACGGAACCCGTAACCGCGGCTACAGAACCTCTCAAGACTCCGTTGATGTATATCTGTGATGTTTGCCTGTTAGTCGTAGCCAAAATATGGTCCCATTGGCCTATAGTAACGGCTCCTGTACCAGAAGGTGCGATCGTTATGGATGTACTATTTGCACTGTAAAAGCTCACGAACCCGTTTGAAGGTCCTGTTACTGTGTAGCCCGGTGTAGCCGCGTTGCCGGCCGCTCCCTTACCAACCGCATTGTTTAGGTTGTTGGCTATGTCAGAACGCATCCAGAACTCTACGGAGAATGCTCCGTTGCCGAAACTAAGGGTTGGCGCGTCAGGAACAGAAACGCCGTCGTCAATTCCATCGAACCGCAGCGCCTTGCCGAACTTGCCCTGCGCCCAGACAGGGCCGGCTGTCGCGTTCGGTTTCAGCGTTCCGGCATTCTTGTTTCCACTGGAGTCGCTTGCGACCGTGCCGGCGCCCTCATCGAAACGTAGGTCAAGGACGCGTCCTTCTTTGACCGGTTCGACTGTTACAGGTATAGAATCAGAGAAAGAGGTCCCGCGTACAGTTATCGTGTGTTCTCCGGGACCGATGCGCCAAAGGCCTAGTATGGTCACGCGTCCCACAGAGTCCTTTACGATATCGTCTGGCATAGTATAGTTGAGGATAATGTCGTCTGCGATAACTACTAGGGAGCCGTTGATGATATTTTGCGCGCCTATATTGCGTATAATCACGCCCTGGTCCTGAACGCCGTCTATCTTGAAGTTGCTCGAGAGGCGTTTGGTGAGCTCCTGTGAACCCTGCTGACCGGCCTCTGTCTGGGAGCTAGTCAAACGATTTGTAAACAATAGGTAACTACTAGACAGCGAAAGTACTATCAAGATGAGTATTATGGACGCTATCACTGGCGATATGCCTTTCATAGGGTTCACTCCATTATTATAGGCTGCCTTATCACCGCGCCCGAACGCTTTAGAGAGGCCAGTTCATTTTCTATGCGCACCAGCCGCGCGAGCACTTCGCTGAGGTCGACGCGACCCGTGCGCTCCATGTCCGCGTTTACTTTGGCTCTGAGTGTCTGCACTTCAGCAAGTTCTTCACGGAGTTTTTGCGCATTCTGCTCGACGTCCGCATAAGCGCGCTTGATGTCATCCTCTATCTGGCGGCGTACGTCATCGACGCTCGCCACGGCGCGCGTTTGTATGCGTTCTATCTCCTGTTCCACTTCCCGTTTCTTCCGTTCGAGCTCTTCTGACATGGCAAACAGGACGTTCTCCACCTTGGCCGTGGCGAGAGCCTCCGCGTCCTGTGTAAGAACGTCGCGGACCTGGTCCTTGAGGGTGCGGCGCACTTCGCCGTACTTTTCGTCCAGGCGCGCCTCTGTTGCGTGGATGCGGCTCTCGATGCGCTGGTTGACCATGGCATCCATGGAGTTCTTCATCTGGTCCATCCGCGTCTTCAGCTCATTTTTGATGTTCTCCTCCCCTTCTTCCTGAAGCACGAGAACGTTGTCCACATTCTCGACCTTTCTCTGTATCTCCGTTAATACGCTGTGGGACTCCTTCAAAACGTCTGTAACGGCGGCAGACGTGGAATCCCTGATGTCGTCCACTTGGGCCTGCAAGGACTTCTTTAATTCATCTAGGCGTTTGCCATATCGCCCTTCAAGGGCGTTTGCATAAGAACGTACGGTCTCCGAAACGCTTTCCATCTCCTTCTTCAGTGCTTCTGCCATCTCCGTGCTGCGGCTCGAGGACTCCTTGGACTTTAGTTCGACGTATGCCTCCGCAGACTTGAGCTGTTCTTCGACTGCCTCAAATTTCTTTTGCACCTGCACGGTCTGGTCGACTATGCTCCGCGAGACCTCACGCGCTATCTTCTCGTCGAACCCCTTGTTCTGGAGGTCTATGAGGTTTTCGAGATACTCCACCTTACTGTCAACTCGTTCGAATACCTGGCGCTCGTTCAGCTGCTGTTCCACCAGCGTTCCAATGCCATCGCGCAGCGCCGTCCTCTCTGCATTGAAGTCTCTGATGAGTGCAGCGAGCGTCTCGTTTACCTCCTTGAAATATACAGCGTCTTTCGCTATGCGCGCGTTAAGCGTCTCGTTGAGGCGTGCTTCAAGGGCGCTCGTCATCTGCGTAACTCTTTTATTAGAGTCATCTATTAGCCTGGATATCTCCTCGCTATAACGGCTGAAAGCCTCTTCGAGGGCGTTCGCCCGTTTCCTATGCTCTTCTATCTGCGTTCCGTGTTCCTCTGCCTTGCGTGCATGCGCCAGCCTTTCGCCCTCCAGTTCCTTGTCAAGGGATGATTTTGCCTGCGAAATTGCGTTCTCGAGGTTTGCCCTTATGCCTTCTTGCATTGCAATGGCAGCATTTTTTAGTTCCGCAGAGACGTAACTCTTCAGCCCGCCTTCCTGTATTGCGATAACATTCTCAAGGGACGTTACCTTGGATGTCAGGTCATCGACAACGCCCTCGTTTTCCTTAATGGATTCGCTGAGCCTGTCCGCAAGCTCTGCCCGTTTCTCGGCCAGCGCAGCGTCAAGGGCGGCCATTGTGGCGTCTATCTTTGTAGTAAGCGCTGACAGGCCGGCGTTCAGCTCCTTTTCCAGCCTATCCCTCGTATCACGGTTGTTTCTTTCGCTCTCTGTGCGAAGCGCTTCGAACTTTGACGAAAGCTCCTTCAGCGCAGCTGTCGTGTCCTTGGATACCTCTGACAGGCCCGCCTGCATGGTTTTCCTGAAATCGTTGAAATCGTCGCGTAGCTTCTGGGAGCCTTTGGCAACGCCTTTGTCCACGCTCCTTTCTACCT
>JACQIF010000029.1 GCA_016198635.1 Candidatus Aenigmatarchaeota archaeon | reverse complement strand
TTTTCTAGCACGACTACCCGGTCGTCGACGCCGTCGAAATCAAGGCCGCTTCTTGTTATACCGTTTGACCACGCCACGCCATTCTGCAGCGTGCCGTCGTTTGCGTAAACGCTCGCGTCCTTGACTATGTTGCCGCGGCTCTCGTCCAGGTGCAGCGCGAGAACCGTCGTCCCTGTAAGCACGCCATCACTGCCTCCCGCCGAGGCGTCACGCGGCGCGCTTTCGTCCTCGGGCAGGAAATCCCAGAAGGCGGCCGTGCCAGGATACAAGACGGGTTCGAGCGACTCGTCCGCGGTTCCCAACGGGCCGGCTATGCGCACATCGCGCACGCCAGGCACGAACTTGGTGACGTTGATGACTACCACGTCCGCGGGGCCTACGGTATCCTTATCCGTGCTTGCCGCAACGCGCTTTCCATCGAGCAGTACGCTCACTTTTGTCGCATCCAAAATGTTCCGTCCAGTGTTTTTCACGGATAGTTGGTTATCGGCAACTGCCACAATAGACAGGCCTGCGCCTGCCTCGCCCGTCCGCCGTTCAGCTTCGCCCCCTATGTTCTCCTGCAGCCCGCGCTGCGCAGACTGGCTCCAAACGAGGAAACCGTACGTCATGGAAACTGCTATTATCACGAGGAATATCGAGACGAGTATTGCAGATACGCCCTTGGTTCGCATAATTTAGATATCGCCGCCCAGAATAAATAATCGGTCACAGCCACGAAATCCGCGCACCACACTCGCAGATGCGCGCGTCCGTTATGCGGCCGCAGGAGTGGCAAGAGGCGACGCGGAAGGAGCGCACTTGGACTTTGCCGCGCAAGAAGAGCTTTGAAAGCACGTACGTGGCTGCAAGGATGCCAAGGAATGCCAACCCTACTATCAAGCCGGCGCCCAGCAACGCAACGCCGATGACGCCCAATGCCAAGAGGCCTAACGCCGATAGCGCCTTTCCAAAAGCAGACTTCAGGAACTGCATGCGTATCCATGCACGCGACTGTTTAAATATTCATCGCCAAATAGTTATATGCCCAACGCCGTAACGCATATTCTCGTTCCCATGGTTATAATCGACCTCATCCGGCACCACTTGGTCAAAAGGTCTACGATAAAGAAGTACAGGTTCACAACAGACGTCGTTCTCGTGGGCGGCCTGGCAGGCATCGCACCTGATGCGGACATGCTGGGACAGCTTCTCGGCATTCAAGGAGTTTATCATGGCGGCTTTACGCACCAGCTCTGGATTCCGGGGTTGTTTTTCCTTGCGGCTGCCATTCTGTACTTCAGGATGAACAGCCGTCCGGTTTACCGTCGGTGGTTCCTCGTGGCGCTGGTCGCAGGGTTCGGAATGCTCACACATTCGCTTTTGGACTGTTTTGTGGTAGGCGGTTACCCGCTGCTGCCTCCGTTCGTTGGCAACGGCTTCTGCACGCGGCTAATAGGAAACGACATCTACTATTCGTCCATACTGACGGCAGGGCTGGACGGCATGCTTTTCATAATATGGCTTCTATACGAAGAAAGGAGGCACAAGATACGCGACTTCCTATGAACGCTCTTTTTCGTCTTCTGCAGGTTCAACCTTCAGAGGCGCTGTTATCACGAGCCCACGGGCCCTTTGCTTGGCCAGTTTTGATATATATCCAGCGAGACGGTTGCGCAGCCACTTGGACTTCATGCGAGTGCCCTCAAGAACGCTCTTGTTCTGGTCGAAGTCAGTGGAGAACTTGTCAGGGTACGCGCGTATGAACTCCTTACCGAGACCCTTCACTTGCGCGGTTTTTATTCGACCCATATTATCATCGTACCTTTGGTCTGTAAGACACGTATTTAAACCTTCTTGAAGTCCGTTGTAAAGGAGCGGTAGATATGTTATATGTAACGGCATGCGTTGCAGGCGTGTTCGCGCTTAACAAGGACTTGCGCGTCGTAGCCTTCGAGCTCTTTCCCAAGGACGCCGAAACTATACGCGAGCGTATGCACGTACTAAGCAAAGGGCAGGTCGTACCGGAGCTCGAAACGCTTCTATCCCGCCTTGATGACAAAACACTCGTAACGGACCTCATGTTCGAACGCGAAGGCTTCAAGATAACACGCGACGCCAACAACGCCGGCACGCGCCATTTGCAGGACAATATGCGAACGATAGCAATAGAAGCGGAGTTCGTCACGAACGTACAGGAACTGAACGAGCTTCTGTCAGCCATCGCACGCCTCGAGACAAAATCGAAGCTGCGCACCAAACCGTCGAAGGACCGTCTCGTCATCCAAGCCGTCGCAGCGATGGAAGACCTCACGGAGATAACGAACCTCATGTCAGAACGCCTCCACGAATGGTACGGCATCTATAATCCCGAGCTTGAACGCAGCGTCAGGGATAACGAGCGCTACGCACGAAGCGTCGTCGAAGGGGCGAAGAAAGGGGACGAGAGCGTCGGTACTTACGTAGAACCCGGTGATATGGAAACAATAAAACTGCACGCGGCCGAAACTGTCGGTCTGTTCGCCCTCCGAAAGAATTTTGAGGATTACCTAGAACTCACGATGCCGGAGATAGCGCCGAACACAGCAGCGATAGCCGGTCCTGTGCTGGCCGCTAGGCTCATCAAGCATGCAGGCTCGCTCGAGCGTCTGGCGAAGCTGCCCGCGTCTACAATACAGATACTAGGCGCGGAGAAAGCGCTGTTCCGCTTCATGAAGGCGCGCAAGGGAGGGAGAGGAGCGGGAGATGCCCGCCCGCCGAAATACGGGCTCCTGTTCGTGCATGAATACGTGCAGAACGCGCCTGCGGAACGCAGAGGCAAGGTCGCACGCACGCTCGCTGCGAAGATCTCCCTGGCCGCGAAGACGGACTTCTACTCCGGCGACGACCGTTCTGCGGCGTACGCAGCAGACCTGAAAGAGAAGATACGGGCG
>JACQIF010000028.1 GCA_016198635.1 Candidatus Aenigmatarchaeota archaeon | reverse complement strand
GCCGACGACGAGGGACTCGGCATAGGCCAACATCTTGATATACGCAGGGACGGCAGCGACGTCATCCGTATAAGGGACAAGAGCCTGCAGCTTGTTCCAACAGACACTCCGCCGGCATGCAGCGCCAACGCCAAAGGCGCATTGTATTACAACAACGGTGGAAACAGACTTTGTTACTGCAATGGCAACAATTGGCTAACCGTCGATGGAGCCAACTCGTGCTAAATTTTATTTCCCACAAGCCCTTTCAATACTGCAGCAACATAATTTGCAGCTTCCATTGACCAAGTTCAATACAGTCAGCTTAGTTCCGCTTCCACGCGCTGCATCACGGCCTCTGGGTTTGCGTAGTACAGCGCGAGAATCTTTGCGACGTCGCGATAGTCCGTTACGTTGCGCTGCCTCATCCACTCCAGCACAGAGGTCCTGTTAAGAAGTTCTTTGCTCACCACGGCGTCGCCCTGGCCGAGATGCTCGGCTATCTTCTTGGCGAGGTAAGAGCCGGAAGGCGTGATGTACGTGTCCTTTACAGGATCCCACCTGAAGACTTCGTTAGTTATAGGGAAGTTCTTTTCGCGGTCGAATCCCACGATTTCATAGATGTTCTCTATGCGGCGCACGTAACCGGTCTTCCGCTTCTCGCGCTTGACGAATATTACTATGTCGAGGGTCTCAACGAGCGACGGCGGGAGGCTTATAGGCGCAGTAACGAGACGATCCACGAGCTTCTCCATGTTCTCTGCGTGCAGCGTCGACAGCCCGGTGTGGCCAGTCGCAATCTGTTGGAACAGGACGTACGCCTCGGCGCCACGAACCTCCCCTACGATGATGTAGTCAGGACGCTGCCTCAGCGACGACTTGAGCAGGTCGAACAGGTCCACCTTCCCGTAGTTCTTCTCGCCGGCAGTAGAGATCGCTTCACGCGCCACTTCAGGAACCCAGTGCGGGTGCGTCAATTTCAGTTCAGGCGTGTCCTCTATGGAGACTATTTTCATCTCCGGGCGGATGAACATACTAAGCACGTTTAATAACGTCGTTTTGCCTGTGGCAGTGCCACCCGATATCAAGACGCTCTTCCCGTTCTCTATGCAGAACCAGAAGTACGCCATCATGAGGGGGTCGCACGTGCCGAAGTTTATGACGTCCGCTGGCGTCAGAGGGCGCTCGGTGAACTTCCGTATGGTAAAGTTGGAGCCGCGGCGCGCGATGTCCGTGCTTAGCGTGGCTTGCAGACGCGAGCCGTCCGGGAGCGCCGCGTCAACGAGCGGGTCGGCAACGGATATGGAGCGCCCGGACTTCTGCGCCAGCCTGAACACAAAAGAGTCAAGCTCTTCCTTGTCCTCGAAGACTATGTTCGTCGGCACGGATGCAATCTTCGGATTCCTGTGATAGATGAAAATAGGTATTCCTGTGCCGTCGCAGCTGATGTCTTCTATGTACGGGTCGTGCATCAGCGGCTCGAGTTTGCCCAGACCGATGAAGTCGCGCTTGATGTAGTAGACGAGCACCTGCTTCTTGTCCGGATCAGGAACGGTCTGGAGAATCTGGAGCACTTCGTCTATCTTCTGGTCCAGGTACTTCTCCGCTTCTGTGCTGCGTATCTTCGTGAACGAAACGTCCAAACGCTCTTGTAGGGTGTCTTTGAGGCGCTTTAGGAATACTGCATCGTCCTGGGAGAGAGGAGGCTCGATGCTGTTGTAAACAAGGCTGTGTGTCTGCGGATCCCATTTTATGTTTGCGTATGCGTAGATGCGCTCGCCTTTAGCCGGTTTCGCCGGCACGAGAGGGTATGTTGTGTTTATTGTGCGGCTGTCTTCCTCCGTTTCGACTGTTTCTGGGATCACCGACTTCACAGCCGGCATTTTGAGAAGGTCCTTGTCCGTGAGTGTTACGCTCTTGATCTTCTCCACGACCTCTATCTTTAACGGCCCCTCGCCTCCGTGCCCGCTGAACTTCATCTCCATGGAGCCTCCGCCTCCGATGCTGCCTCCACCGCCTCCATATGGAGGAAACTGTCCCATACGCGTTCCGGGAGGCTGAGGCCCTGTTATCTTCCACCCGCCTTGCTGCTCGACAAGGTAGGGCTGCTCCCGGACAATCCTTTTCAGCCGTTGCACCAGCGTTCGTACTGTCATATCGTTCTCACCAGGCGTATGCTCTTATCGTCCTGCCGGCCTTCTATCCGCAGGCTTCCGGAAGAGCTTGTGGCACGTCCTGTCACCAGATATGCGTTTTGAGAGCCTTCAAGGCCCATGGTCGCGTTCTTCCCTCCGGGCAGCGTCACTATGACGCTCGCCCCGTCTGCAACTATCGTGTACTCGCGGCGAGATATCTGTTTCGGTATCTCCATTACAAGGGTCGCGGAGTCGCTGTACACGAGCTCTTTGCCGATGCGCTGGATGCCCGTGACGACCAGAGAGCCGACTTCGTTCAACTGGTCTTCTTCCGCCAGCGATGTGACGTGGCCGCTTATGGACCTGAAACTAAGGAATATACCGATTGTTATGAGCACGCCCATCGTGAAAAGGAACATCTGTTCCACTGTCAAACTCTGGCCTTTTTTGGAAAGCCGAAGTCTTCCTGAAGACATTTTTACTCGAACCTCACGACGACGTTAACCACATTGAGATCCCGTCCGTCCGTCCCCCCGCCCCGCAGGGTTTCAGCGCCTTCATTTGAAACGATGACATCATGGACTCCGTTCCCGACGGTGTTGCGCCCGCCTGTCTTGAGGTTGATAAGGTTGCTGTTGTCGCCTGCCACAACCTCGCGATACTTAAGGGTCAGCGCGATGGAATATTTGCCGCCTGTATTTTCCGAGAATGCCTTCAATGAACCTGATGACGCTGTTATCGGCACTATCGTGCGGTTGTCCCCGGAAAGGTAGATGTTTGCATCGGTTGCTATTATCTGGCCTGTTGTCGTGAACGTCACGGAAATCTCATCGTTGAATTCGTTATCGACGAGCTTAAGCTCTCCTGGGATGTTTATGTTGTCTATCCGTTCGCGGCCTCCTGAAGCAGCGACGCGCGTTATCTTGTCGTCCAAGTCGTTCATGAAGCGTTCCATGTTGTTCAGCGCGACCGTGTCTTTCTGCTTTTCAAGAAGCGGGACGCCCCAAAAGTACGCGCCTGACACGAGCACGATAAGTATGCCTGTGAGCAGAACAGCCGTAACGAGCTGCGACTGCCCTTTCGTTGCGCGGTGTTGCATATCAGGGTTTACGCACGTCAGTATAAAAACTCGGCCGTCACTTGCAGATCGTAGAGTCGGAGACGTCTTGGTACGCCACGCGTATCTTGTCCCCGCTTGCCAGGCCCTGCGAGAACGTGGCTTGGACGACGCTGCCGGCGGCGACGTCCCCATTGTTGCTGAACGTTATCGCCGACGTGCTCAAGGCGTCGTTGATGAAGAACGTAAGGTCAGCCCCTTTCCATGCCGTCGTGCCGCTGTTCCTTATGACCAACGTATCGGCGCCAGCAACCTGCGAGCAGTCCGTAGCCTCTATCCGCACCCCTTTGTCGAACTGTCCTGTGATGCGCTGGCTTTGCTCCGTTCCGCGCTCTGTTAACGAAGACGCAGTTCTCTGTGTCCATATAAGGAACGCGCCTGCCAACGATAGGGTGATGAGAACAATCAGGACCATGGCGATTATAGGGGAGACCCCCTTGGAGTTCATCCCTTTTCCGCCTCCACTAACTCTTCGAGGCGGGCTTGAATATTGAGCAGGACCAGCACGCCTATGGAAAGAAGGGTTATTGTCACGCCCTTGGCAATCGTAATGAACCCCCCGATTGTGTTGAAGGCAGCCATCAGTCCCACAGCCGCGAGGAATATGGAAACTGCGAAATAGTATATCTGGCGCACACAATTACCTCTTCTTCTTTTTTGCCCTTGTCAGCTGTTCCACGCGGTAGTAGAGTGTCAGCATCAGTATTATACCAACGCTTAACAGCGCTATCGTGACGCCTTCGAAGATCGTTATCTTGCTGTTCAGGCTGTTGTAGAGGCCGCTTAGCGATACCACGACCAGCAGCAACGCCACGAAGGTACCCAAGTACTTTATCACCGAAGCAGCGTTTTCCAAAATATCACCGGACGACCCTTATCCTCGGGTATTTGGAAGTTCCTGGAGGCATTGTCGCCCCGCCAAGCGGCGCCCGCTGTGGTGTACGCCCGGACTCCTGCATCTTGCGCGTGGATTCGAGG
>JACQIF010000030.1 GCA_016198635.1 Candidatus Aenigmatarchaeota archaeon | reverse complement strand
GTTGTTGTTTTGTTTTGTGTTATTATTTGAGTTTTGTGTGTCTTTGGGGGTATTGTTTGTGGGATTTCCATGTCGGTTATTTAAAGCTTTTTTTTAATTGGGCGTGTGGTATCGATGGAACGTGTAGCTACAGTCGAAGTTTCTCCAAATCTGGCGCTGAACAAGTACTGGGGTACTCGAGATAACATGCCAAAGAACACAGCGCTTCATAATAATGTTGCTGTGCATCTGGACGGCTTGAGAACAACAACGACCGTTCGCCTTTCAGATGAAGGCAAAGATTCGTTTGTAATCAATGGCAAGCCTGTTTCCGACAAAGATTTTGAAAGACACGCCAAATTTATAGATTATCTACGCGGGGAACTTGGATTCGGTTCTAGAGTTAATTTGGTTTCACAAAACAACTACCCAACGAGCGCCGGTTTGGCGTCTTCTGCGGCCGGTTATGCCGCTGAGACGCTCGCAACTGTCAAGGCTCTGGATCTGGAACTGCCTGAAACCAGACTCTCCTACCTTGCTAGAAGCGGCTCTGGTTCCGCCTGCAGATCCGTGCCTTACGGTGGTGGCTTCATAGAGTGGATAGTGAAAGAAGGATACGCCCGCCAGCTAGCTCCGCCTGAACACTGGCCCGATTTCAGAGTCGTTGTCGGCGTGGCTTCAGAAGGCGAGAAAGAAATCAGCAGCCAAGAGGCGATGAAGCGGACCAGACAGTCGCCTTTGTTCGAAAAGTGGCTATCTAACGGCGAAGACGATTACCAGCAAATTAGACGCGGTGTCTTGAACAAAGACATTCACGCAGTCGGCGAAGCTGCGGAAAGAAATGCGCGCCGGATGCATAGGTTAATACGTTCTACGGGCGTAACCTACTGGAACGCCCAGAGCTGGCCTATGGCAGACGCTGTAGAAGCCCTGCGTGATACAGGCACGGAAGCTTGGTGGACGTCGGATGCCGGACCGCACATAAAAGTATTCTGTTTGCAACCCGACGTTCCAGTCGTCGAGAAAACCCTAAGGGAAAGCGGTGCACTCCGTACGATAGTTTCCAAACCCGGAGAAGGGCCGATGTACGCGGACACTCATTTGCCGCCTGTTAAAACATTGAGCGCCTGAGGCCGTTTTCTACCCTCACACCATTCTCTGCCCCGCACGCCACGACATCGGCATCGAAGCCATGCGTGCGCCACGTTTCGACGATGCGTTCCGGGTGTTCGGCAAGCGCAATAACGCTTCCGCCTCCTCCCGCGCCTGTAAGTTTCGCTCCGTAAGCGCCTGCACGAAGGGCGATGCTGCATGCATCTTCTATACGTGGTATTGAGACGCCTAGACTCCTTAAGATCCACTGGTTGTGGTTCATTAGCAAACCTGCCCTAGACAGGTCATACGACTTCAATACATCAACGCCTTCCTCAACTATCCTGTTCATCTCCCCTATCAGGCGTCCCTTCTCTGGGCGCTCATTAAGAGTCCTTCTGACCAGTGCCACCATCTTCCCCGTGTCTACGCGCACGCCTGTATCCGCGACAGCCAAATGCAAACCGCCATTGGCATGGAGACTAGGAATATTCATCTGTTTCGGTTCCTCTCCTTTGGTGAACGTAACGACGCCACCGTACGTAACGACCGTACTGTCTATACCAGAAGGCGAGCCGACTATCATGCGGTCCGCGGCGTACGCAAGCTCGTCGACACGGCGCACGTCAAAGCGGTCAAGACACGCTAGTAGGCCGCCTGCCTCCGCGGCACCAACGGAACTGCTGGTTCCCCTGTGGCAACCCGAAGGAACCCTCGTGTTGATGTGTATTGTGAAACCATCATAGACTTTTTCATCGCGTGCCACACGACCGGCGATCATCTTGGCTGGGCCGAGCCTCATTGGCTCGCTTTCGTATAGGCTGCGCAGTGGGGCGTAGTCGCCTGTCTTTCTGGAGGCTTCGACCGCACTATCAAACTCGTTTGCAAGTCCTACAGCCTTGTCGACAGGCTCGCGCGAAATTCCTAGGTCGGATTGTATCAGCACATGGCCGTCCCCTCGTCTCTCGACAGACGCATAGCTTCTCTGGTTTATCGCTGCTGCTATGGCCTTGCCTCCTTTGTACACGACACCATGTTCACCGAACAGAATGACTTTTCCTGGTGCGGACGCCACTACCATACGCAGGGATTGGTGCAAAGCATTAAATGCTAATAGCTAATTTCCCGGAAGGATCCGCGTTTAAATAAACAATTCCGGAGTGCAGACGCGGGCGTCTGCGCTTAAATACCTTCCTTATGCAGTTAGCGTGGTCATTATGTCTACACTACGCCCAGCCGCATGCTACAGGGTATGGAAGCGCCCTTACACGAGAATATCTCGCCGCGTCCCGAAGAAATCCTACGTCGTAGGCGTGCCAGAGCCAAAGATAAGGCAGTTCCAGTCCGGGGACGAACGCGCGAAGTTCGATGTTGAGCTCCATCTCGTTGCGACACGCACCGTGCAGATACGCCACAATGCGCTCGAGGCTGCGCGTACGAACTCCAACAAGTATCTTACGGACAACGCAGGTACGTACTTCTTCAAGGTCGTTCCATATCCGTACCATGTGATGCGCGAGAACTCGATGGCCACGGGCGCAGGCGCCGACCGCCTGCAGGAAGGCATGCGCCGGTCGTTCGGCCAGCCGGTCGGCTTCGCCGCGCGCGTGCGCGCGGGGCAGACGCTCATAGTGGCGCGCGTCTCGAAGGACAAGGAGGCCGCGGCGCGCGAGGCTTTGTGGCGCGCAGCAGCAAAGCTGCCGACACCGTGCACGATAGAGAGCGTTGCCATCAAGTGACTTTTTATAATACCGAACATCAACTGGACTATGGCTGAACGCCTCGACCCATGGAGCAATGCTGAAGTGAAGGACTATGAGCACCTCTACAAGGAGTTCGGAATAAAGACGTTGGGTGAACGCGAGCGTCTTGACCACATCTACTTTAGGCGCGGCATCGCCGTTGCGCACAGGGACTTTGACCTTTTCGCTGCCGCGCTTCGTGCGCGCAAGCCTGTATACTGCATGACAGGCATCGCATCGTCCGGCAAGATGCACATAGGGCACATGAGCATCGTCCAGTTCGTGAAGTTCTTCAAGGAGCAGGGAGCGGACGTTCGCTTCGCTGTCGCAGACATAGACGCTTACGTTTCGCGAGAGCGGATAGCGACGATGGCCGAGGCGAAGGAGTACGCTGTGCAGAACCTGGCGCACGTTCTCGCGCTGGGCGTTCCGAAGGGCGATGTGTACGTGCAGAGCAGGATGCCTGCGCGCTACTACGAGCTGGCGTTCGAGATAAGCAAGAAGTTCACAGAGAACATGTTCCGCGACATCTACGGCCATCTGGATCCAGGCAAGATGTCGGCGGTGTTCCTACAGATAGCTGACATACTATACCCGCAGCTCGATGGCGCACGCCACGGTGTCGTGCCTATTGCGCTGGACCAGGATCCGCACATCCGCGCTGCGCGTGACGTGGCGAAGCGCCTGCCTTATGGTTTTGTGCTTCCGAGTTCCGTTTACGTCCGTCACGTGCCCGCGCTGAAAGGGCCGGGTTCAAAGATGTCCTCGTCGGACGCGACGAGCGCAATCTACCTTGACGACACGCCCGAAGAGGTCGAAATGAAGGTAAAGAAGTACGCATTCTCCGGCGGCGCTGCTACAGTCGACGAACACAGGAAGCACGGCGGCAACCCCGACGTCGACGTTGCGTTCCAGCTGCTGAAGTACTTCGAGAAGAGTGACGCGAGAGTAGAACGCGTATACGAAGACTACAAGTCCGGTGCGTTGCTGACAGGCGAGCTCAAGCAGGCCACGGCCGAACTCTTAAAAGCGTTCTTCGTCAAGCACCACAAGCGCCTCTCAAAGGCGCGTAAGGCTGCGGAGCGCATTATGCGAGGTTAGCGGCAGGCTTATATAGATGTGTCACCATAAAGAAGTGGTGACGAGGACATGGCACAGTTGAGAAGCAGGCGTTTTCCAGGCGACTATAAACCGGCATATTCCTACGCGCGGACAGTGCAGTTCCTGCAAAACCACGAGGCAAAGGGCGGCTCGCGTCAGGAAAACTCAGGCGCCATAGCCATGGAGATTCCACTCTATTGCCCGGCTTTGGACCCCCTTACCCTTGTTAAGCTGCAGTCAGCCGCAAACGTCAGGCGCTTTCCCGACCGTACTACTGCCTTGCAAGACGGAAATTCAGAAGTGTTGATTGCCTACACATAGCCGTTTAAATAGCTTTAAAACCCATTCTAGCCCGACAGTAAAACTATATATACTAGTGTCACCATATAGTAGTAGTTAATTTTGGAGGTGTGAAGATGGTCCATGAAAGCGTGCCGATAGAGACGCAAATCCAGCTGATGTTCAACCAGCAGCAGGAGATAGCACAACGCCTGAAGTTCGTCGAGTCCCACGCCGTTAAGGCAAATAAGGGAGTGCACGCGATTGGCGCTCTTCCGATGATTCAGTATATGCAGGGGGTGGAAACAGATAACCACGAACTCAAAGACGAGGTCGCGAAATATAAGAGAACCGTCCGTGATTCCACGGTCGATATAGGAAATACTCCATACTTCATACCCACGTCATGGAACGAGCTTCAGAAGTACAATGACGTTCCTTCAGAGTTCTACATAGGCCAGGTAATGCAGGCCAACTTGGCGCAGGCCGGTTTCTATGCGCTCGCAGAGCCTCTAGGATTCCTGTTCGGACTCGCCAAGCCGCGCGGCAAGAAAAAACCGTCTGGGCCGGGTAGCGCAAGAGACGACGGAGCCGCGGAAACGCGCACGCCCGACAAGTACGACCAGATGATGAACCAGCTGGGCGAATCCATCGGAGAGATAAACAGCGAGCTCAATACGCATTACGCGTTGATTGACCGTTTGTACGTGCACGGCAGCCACCAAGGCCAGCGTGCGCATGTTAGCGATGCTGGCGGCGTCGATGCTACATTCAGCTGGACATACGATCTCGGCGCTGTGCCGGGATACGTAGCTAATACCGATGTCGGAAGTGGGGTGTAAGCGATGGGAATCTTTGGACCAAGCAAAACGGAAGTAGACCAGATGGTTAGAGAAGCCAGCAAAGCTGCTGCTACACGGGCCAGGCTTGATGTCTACGAAAGCATACTTGGCGTCGAATTCAATGACGACCAATTGCCGCAGGCAGAAGCGGCAATGCAGGCCTATCGCGCCACAAACCAAGCCAGAGTGAACGAACACCAAGCAGAACTTAACGTTGGTCACGCAC
>JACQIF010000034.1 GCA_016198635.1 Candidatus Aenigmatarchaeota archaeon | reverse complement strand
CAGTACGACCCTTCTGCGGCCACATCAACATCCGGCGACTGGAATAGCACAGGCGAAAAGACGGCTGTGCCAGGCCCGCATCTTGCGAATGGCATCGCCTCGCTGCAAGTGCGTGCTGACAGGATAAGCGACCGCATTGAATTCAGAATTCCCGGCGGCCAGATCCTGCAAGGCGGCGGCAGCACGCTTTCATTCGATCATGACTACGAATGGTGGGGCGGCCTTGATGATGCTCTCAAAACCGCTGTGGTAGGGGGCGCAGCTGGTTTTACCGGAGGATTTGCAGTGGGATGCGCGGTCTTTGGGGCGCCATCCCTTTCAACCCTGTGCGTCCCAGGCGGCCTGCTGGTTGGAACTGTGGCCGGTATAGGAGGTACTGTTGTAGGATTCGTCTGGGATCCAGTGAAGACCTCCGTTGAATGGGGATGGGATCACCTTACGGGCGCGGTGACAGGAGACGACCCTGATACAGACAGGTGGGACGCCCGTTCGTATCACTGGGACGGCCTGATAGATTCCGGTGTTTCCGAAATTGAAATTGCAGGTTACGGGGGATCGAATGATTTCAAAGATAACCCGCCTCATGTTGAGAAACACGTAATATTCTTGCCGAAGGTCGTAAACGGCAAACCTTTCATGAAACTTGTGCAGGAGAAGTTCGGTTACGGTACGGAGTGGAGAAGCGGGGAATTTGCATTGGGGACGCCCAGCGCGGACAGAGCCGCTTACAAATACATGTTCGTTCGCGTCCGCGCTGACATCGTTAAAAACCATCTGGAGTTCAGTTTTGCCAAGGGGAATAACGTCGTTGCCTCGACAAACGGGGGCAACGGGGACTTTGGGAGAAATGAAAGGGAAGACAGTTCCCATAGATGGCATGTCAGCGCGTGGGTTCCCACTGACATCGACAAGATAGTTCTCGGCGCCGGTGACCCTGTGGGCGAGCGAAACTCGGACTTCTACAGGCCTGATAAGATGGACAACGTCGAGATACTAGCTTACGCCGTTCCGAAGGACTTCACAGGCACTTCGAGCGCAACAACGAATGCGCGCATACGCGTCCATGTCACGAACCAGAACGGTGGTAATGTGGAAGGGGCGGACGTTACTGTACGAAGCGGCGACTCAGCGACGTCTTGCACCACAGATATTACAGGCTTCCCGAAGACTAACTCCGGCGGCTACTCGTCGAAAGACGGCTTCGCTCTAGGAAAGTTCTACTCCGCGACCGCGTCAAAGACAGGATGCACTGTGAAGACAGCTGCGGCTTGCGCAGCAGGCGCAGACTCTGGCGTGTGTTCAGGGACCGCGTGCATAGACCGTGACGTTGTGCTTCAGTGTTAAATATCGTCGGTGCGTAAAAGAGGCGTTACAATGGACAGCAAGGGCAGCAAGGAGGCGTTGTTTACAGTCTTAATAGCCGCGATACTCGTCGTTCTGGCCATCGCGCTCACAGGCACGCTAACCCAGTCGGAGCAGCAGCGGGCCTCCGGAACGCTCTCGCTTCCGCAGACGATCGTATGCGCGCTGCCGCTGCCCCTGGGAATCAATGCGCTGAGTTACTGCAATACGCCTGCCAGACGGGAGACGACGACAGACACAGAAGGAGGTAGTAGCACAACTTCTGTACCACCCTCCGGCCAAACGACACAGCAGCCCCAGCAGTCTCAACCATTCTATCCGCCTTCCTCCTCCGGTTTTAGACTGATGTTCGTAACATCTGCTACATTCAACGGCAACCTTGGAGGTTCCAGCGGAGCCGACCAAAAGTGCAAACTCGCACTCGCTTCTGCCGGTTCCCCGCCTGAATACAAAGAACGGTTCTTTGCTGTACTCTCTACAAGTTCTGAAGGGGCGAAAGACAAGATTACTAGGCTTTCTGAGAACTGCAACTTTGAGATAATAAACTGGCGTGGGGAAACAGTGGCCGATAACTGTAATGATCTGTGGGATATTTCAGGTAATGTTCAAATTCAAAGCGGCATCAAATACGACGAGCACAACGAGGAAATAACATCACCGCTATCTGTATGGACCGGTACAAAACCATCTGGAAACGCGGAGCCGACAACATGCAATAGCTGGACTCAAAGCAGCGGTGGTGAGAGAAGCACTACAGGGAACGCTAAAGCATTAACCGCTCTCTGGATCGCCGGAACGCTCAGTGACTGCACAAGTTCACATCGCTTATATTGTTTAGAGAAGTAGTATATTTTGTTTATATGAAAGCTCGTATAATAAAGTTCGATATTTATGTCCCGAAAAGGCCTTGAACTGCCGACGAACACTTTGATAATACTGGCCATAGGAATCATCGTAATGCTTACGCTCGTGGTCTTTTTCACCACAGGCTCAAAACAGTCAACGAGCGCTACTGTCACGCAGAATGAGTTCCGGGCAGAGTGTCTCAAGTACTTCAACCAGGGCTGCTGCACGGCCGCGGCCACGGACGCGACGTGCATCGCTCTCGTCCCGACTGCCCAGAAGGCCATCGGCACGACAGACGGAACGAAGATACAGAACGTGTGTTGCAACAAGTAGGTGATTTGACGAACAGCAGAAAAGGCGTTGAGCTTCCGATAAGCACATTGATAGTCCTGTCTATAGCGATAATAGTCCTCGTTACGCTTGTCCTGTTCTTCGCAAGCGGGCATAAACCAGCTGCACAGACACTTAATCAAGCCACTCCACCGAGTGCATGCGTCCAGTACGTTCAGAAGAACTGTTGTACATTGCCTGACGCTGATCCAGCGTGATCTGGTATATCTGGTAGTAAATCGACGTGTTGTATAGGCAGTAAATAGGTGAAACCATGTTCAAAAATAGTAAGAAGGGAGTAGAGATAACGACCAATACGCTCGTAATCCTAGTCATAGCCATAATCGTATTGTTGGCTGTGATAGCTATATTCACAGGTGTATGGAGTCCCGGAACAAAGACGACGCAAGGCTTGGGAGACTTCAACTCTGCGTGTGCATCATACGCTGCCTCTGGATGCTGCGCCTCGGAGCCTCCGCCTGCAAGGTGTGCGGAAGCCCCTACTGGAGGAGGAAAATCGTTGGTAACGAAGCTAACAGAAGGTGCAACATCAGGAGGGATATCGCAGCCGCATAAGACGTGTTGCAGAACGTGACCAGGAAAGCCCTTTTTCTGTTAAGGTGTCCCAAAAGTAACCTTTTTAAAGCCTTGTGTTGTAACAAAGGCAGTAAAATTCGGTGTTGATTAACTGATTTTACATTATTTGGAGGTTGGTGTAAATGGCTGAAATTCCGGGAATGGGCAAATTGGGATATGATCGTGCTATCGTGACGTTCTCTCCAGACGGCAGGCTTTTCCAGGTCGAATACGCGCGTGAGGCCGTCAAACGCGGCTCGACTGCGATAGCCGTGACGTTTGAAGACGGCGTTGTCCTTGCGTCCGTCAAAATCGCAGACGCGTTGGGAGCGCAGAGCATCGTGAACGAAAAAATCCAGCAGATAGACGATCATATAGGCCTCGTGTCTGCTG
This sequence comes from Candidatus Aenigmatarchaeota archaeon, assembly GCA_016198635.1. Lineage (GTDB taxonomy): Archaea > Aenigmatarchaeota > Aenigmatarchaeia > PWEA01 > JACQIF01 > JACQIF01. Next base: position 4,086 of record JACQIF010000034.1, on the reverse strand, counting down.
GACTGCTAGGCGACGCGCGCGTGCTGATAGACAAGGCGCGCGTAAAAGCGCAGATGCACCGCATAACATACGACGAGGCCATAGACGTTCCGGGCGTCGTTCGTTTCCTCGCCGACTTCAAGCAGGCGCACACGCAGTACGCAGGACTACGTCCGATGGGCGTCTCCTTCCTGATAGGCGGCGTCAACGACCACGCGTATCTGTTCGAGACTGACCAGGGCGGTTCCATATTCCAGTGGAACGCGCATGCCATAGGGCGGGGCGCGGAGATTGCGCGCAAGGCGTTAGAAAAAGATTGGAAAGAGAAACTTGATAGGAAAGGCGCCGTTGACGTGGCGGTGAGTACGTTGAAGAAGGCGGAGAAAGATATTCCAAAAGACAACGTGGAGATCGTTGTCATAGAGAAAGGCAAAGGCTTTCAGAGAATCGCGGGCAAAGAGCGCACGGACGCCCTCAAAGGCTGGTGAGCCTAGTACCGTTCCTTCTGTGGGTATAGGTACATAGGTTCCAAACGTAAACTGAACACGAGTGAACGTATATGGTAAGCACAGACAAGGCTGTTGTTGCACGTCTCGAATCTCACGGGAAGAAGTTCGAAGTGCTCGTAGACCCGGATCTTGCTGTGCGCGTGAAGAAAGGCGATGACGTCGACGTGCGGGCGTTGGTCGTATACGAGGCCGTGTACGAAGACGCGAAGAAAGGCACGCGCCACACGGACGAGGATGTGCGCAAGGTCTTCGGCACAGGCGATTTCCGTGACATCGTGTACCACATCATCCGCAAAGGCGAAGTGCAGTTAACGACAGAGCAGCGCCGCAAGATGCGCGAGGCGAAAGTGCTTGAGGTCGCAACGCTCATAGCGCGGCGCGCCGTTGACCCAAAGACGAAGATTCCGCACCCGTCGCAGAGGATAATCAATGCAATCGAACAGGTGCACGTCAACGTCAACGAATATGAACCGGCGGCTGTGCAGGTCGAGCGCGTGATAGACGCCTTGCGGCCTGTGCTGCCGTTGAGCATAGAGCAGATGGATATACAGGTCCTGATTCCCGCGGCGCACGTAGGGAAGGCCTACGGCCGTGTGCACGACTTCGGGCATCTGAAGAAGGAGGAGTGGAAGGCGGACGGCTCGTGGGTAGGCATAATAGAGATTCCTGCCGGGATGCAGGGAGACTTTTACAGCCTCCTGAACGGCCTCACGCATGGTGAGGGCGAGGCTAAGCCGCTCACGAAATAGCGATTTAACACAACGCTTAAGAAGCTTGTGGTCAATGAAAAGAGGTGAACTGTAATGGAAGGATATGAAGAGAACGACGTAACGCCAGCACAGCCGATGGACCCCAACAGCGTGCTGGTTGCCAATAACAAGGCGCTCGTGACACCAGGCGAACTCATAGCCAAAGGCGTTGATTTTCTGCCCGGCGGGGGCACATACAAGGACGCAGGCGAGGTGCGCAGCAAGCTGCTCGGCATCGTTCGCCTACGCAACGATCATCTCGTAAGCGTCGTTCCCTTGTCAGGACAGTACATGCCATTTTCAGGTGACGGCGTTATAGGCGTCGTCGCGGACGTCCAGATATCGTCGTGGATGGTTGACGTGAACGCGCCGTACATAGCGTTCTTATCGTTGTCAGAAGGCGTGGACGAGTACGTTGACCTCCAGAAGAGCGACCTCACGCACTACTTCGATGTGGGCGACGTGGTATATGCAAAAGTCCTTAGCGTCTCGAAGCGCAAGGACGTGAAGCTGACGATGCGCGACCGCGTTTGTCGCAAACTGCACGGCGGCAACATAATGACGATAACGCCAGCGAAGGTGCCTCGTCTCATAGGAAAGGGCGGAAGCATGATCGAACTGATAAAACAGCACACAGGCTGCCACATAATAGTAGGGCAGAACGGCCTGGTGTGGATGAAAGGCGAGAAGGAGGCGTTGGCCGCAGAGGCTGTGATGATGGTCGAGCGCGAAAGCCACATCGATGGCCTGACCGATAGGATAACGTCGTTCTTAACGTCGCAGCAAGGGTGATTATGATGGCAGAAGAAAGCAAAAAACTTATAACAGGAGGACGCCGCATCGATGGCCGTGCCTTGGATGAGATACGTCCGATGGCAGCCCGTACGGGCGTCATCGCGCGTGCCAACGGCTCGGCGCAGTTTGCTATGGGCGACACGGTCGCCATTGCCGCAGTGCACGGCCCTCGCGAGATGCACCCGAAGCATATGCAGGACCCTGTGCGTGCGTACCTCAAATACACGTACGCGATGGCCCCGTTCGCAACGCAGGACCGCGTGAAACCCGGTCCGTCCCGCCGTTCGACAGAGATAAGCGACGTCTCGCGGCAGGCTTTCAATTCGGTGGTCTTCCTAGAGGAGTACCCGAAGACAGGCATCGAAGTCTATGTTGAGGTCTTACAAGCAAACGCATCAACGCGCTGCGCAGGCATCAATGCTGCATCGATGGCTCTCGCTGACGCCGGAATCCCCATGGCAGATCTTATTGCCTCCTGTTCCGCAGGCAAGGTCGAGGGACAGATCGTTCTCGACGTCGCTGGCGAAGAGGATACAGAGGGTGAGGTAGACCTTCCAATAGCATACATACCGCGGCGTGACGAGATTGCGCTCCTGCAGATGGACGGCCTGATAACACTGGAGGAGTTTAAGAAAGCGCTGGAGTTGGCGAAGCAAGGCTGCATAAAGATACACGAAACGTTGGTCGACGCGCTGAAGGAGAAGTACAGGCATATTGAGCTCAGCGTTTCTTCTGCGCGCAGCGAAGACAAGGAGGATGTTTAGATATGATTACTAAATTGGACAAGGAGTTTATCCGGACGCTTGCACGCGACGGCAAGCGTGAGAACGGCCGCCGTTTCGACGAGTTCCGCCCCCTAAAGATCGAGCTTGGTTACGCCAAGAACGCAGAAGGCTCGGCGCTAGTGACGCTCGGCGAGACACGCGTCCTCGCAGGAGTCAAGCTCTCCGTGGGAACGCCGTTCGCCGATACGGCGAACGAGGGCGTCCTGATGGTTAACGCAGAGCTGGGGCCCAAGGCATCGCCTGAATTCGAGGCAGGCCCGCCTAGCGCCCAGGCGATCGAGCTGGCGCGCGTCATTGACCGCGGCATCCGCGAGTCCAAGTGCGTGGACCTTGAGGCGCTGTGCATAACGCCCAAGGAGAAGGTGTGGATAATCTCCGTGGACATAGACCCGCTCAACGACGGCGGCAACCTCATGGACGCAGGAGGCATCGCTGCGATAGCGGCATTGTACAACACAAAGATACCAAAGCTTGACGAGGATGGCAGGCCAATGTTCGGCACAGATGCGGGGAGACTGAAACTGCGAAAAATACCGGTTCCAGTTACGATATACAAGATAGGCTCCGCGGTCGTCATGGACCCTGACTTCGAGGAGGCCGAGGCTGCGGATGCGCGCCTGACTGTGACGAGCGTGGACGGGTTCCTCTGCGCGATGCAGAAGGGAGGCACAGGCAACTTCAAGTCCGACGAGGTCGTGCGTGTTGTTGAGTCTGCGTACGGCAAGGCCGCGGAGCTGCGTTCGGCTATCAAGGACGCGCTTGGGATTTAGCTTTATATAAGTGACATTAAACAGACGACGTGAATTCATATGGCCAACAAGAAAAAAGTCGGTTCGGCAGGACGCTACGGCTCCCGCTACGGCCGCAATATACGGAAGGCTGTCACTGACATAGAGGTCGTTCAGCGCGCATCCCACGAGTGCCCTTCGTGCCGCAAGGTCTCTGTTCGCCGCGTCGCTTTCGGGATATGGCAGTGCCGTTCCTGCGGGCGGAAGTTTGCCGGTGGTGCGTTCCGCCCTGTTGCACACGTTTTCGAACAATCTATTGTTCGAAACACTTCGAATGCCGCGCATTCGAAGACGATTGAAATCAAAGCGGAGGCATGAATATGGTATACAAATGTCTGAACTGTCGCAAAGAAGTTTCCGTTGAGGACCTGAAGAAACGCGTTCGATGCCCTTACTGCGGTTACCGAATACTTAGCAAGGTCCGCTCCGCGGCGAAACCGGCGCGCGTGAAGGCTGTTTAGTATCGAGGTTCGTCCAGTGT
>JACQIF010000026.1 GCA_016198635.1 Candidatus Aenigmatarchaeota archaeon | reverse complement strand
GAGGGCTGACGCCTTTGTTGTCCATATACAGAACTGCGCAGGCCGATATATAAACTTTGAATCAGGTTACCTGCCTGAACGTCCCGGAGACGTTTTCCACGGCGTCCGTGACGCCCGGGCAGTCTGTTGTTGTTATTATCCTGTTAATGGCGTTGGTGAAGCCCGGTGCCTGCAGTGTTTTTATGGCTCCTGAAGTTATGCTGGCATTCAGTTCGATTGTCTGGAAGACGTCCGTAGACGCATTACGGTATACGATATCGACGTTTGTGAGATCGAGCTTGCCGGTGTTTGTGACCGTGACATACAAAGTCGAAGTTTTTACCGTGATGCTGTCTTGAAGGATATCCAGCGCCGCAGACGTGCAGTCCACGGTGATGCCGCCTTCCCTCTGCAAGCGGCCTATCTGTCCGCGCGTGAAACCTGAGGAGAAGTTCGCGACTATGACAGCCGTTGCTATGACAAAGGCTATTATCAGAACAACCGCTATTATCTCGCTGAGGCCCTTTGTGCGTCGCATGGCCAGATTAGGCAAGCCGGATATATAATTGCAGCGCCCACGTTGCATTCCAGAAAATTGGTTATTATATTGTCCGCGTCCCATTGTTATTTTGGTGAGAATAACGATAGACGAAGCCGGCATCGTCGACTTGGCGTCCAAGGAGGCCTCGTGGGAGGAGGTCCTTGAATACGTCATACATGAGGAAGGAATGGACCCTTGGGACATAGACGTCGTGAAACTGGCTGATGCTTTTCGGACTTATGTAGAGCGTCTGGGCACCCTCGATTTCAAGGTCCCTGCACGCCTCATAATTATTGCCGCCGCGCTTCTCCACCTGAAGGCCGAAGTGCTGATACTCGAGGAGGAACAGAAGGCCGCTGCTGCGGCGCAGGCCGGCCCCCCAATAGACCTCTCGAAGATACCAGAGCTGCAGGTGCCTGTCAAGCGCGCGCCGACGCGCCGGGTGACTCTGGATGAGCTTGTCGGCGCACTGGAAAAGGCATTTCGCACGCAGGAGCGCCGCGCCGGGCGCATCGATCGTGCGCGCGAGCGCGTGGAAGAGGTCGTGGGTACAGAGGAGCAGTTTGACGTAATGAAGAAGATAGACGAGCTGTTCGTGCGCATAAACGATGTAGTTGAACGTCTTCACAGTGGGACTATGCCTTTCTCCTCGTTGGTGCCGCGCTGGGAGCGCAAGGAAATCGTGCAGTCACTGCTAGGCATCCTTCACATAAGCAACGACGGGCGCGTTGAGCTCCAACAGGAGGAGCCGTTCAAGGAGATATACGTGAAGATAGTCGAAGGTAATGCCCGCGAGGAAAAGAAATCAGAGGAAGAGCATATAGACGAGAATGAGTTCGTTGATGTGCCTGACGAGACTCCACCACAAAGGAAAGAGGAAAAGCCGAAGTGATTTTAATGGAAGTACAGAAACGCGCACTGCTCGAGGCCGCGTTATTTCAGGCCAACAAACCCCTGACGCTCGAAGAGATAGCGCAGGTCGTTGCGCTGCCACAGGACGAGATAGAGCGTTCTCTTGATGAACTCGCGGCCGAACTCCGCGCAGAGCACCGTGGCGTGGAGATACTGGAAGTTGAAGGAAAATACGAAATGCGCGTGAAGCCGGCGCATGTGCAGAAGGTTGCACACCTGACGCCGCACGCAGATCTGTCACGCGGCTTGTTGAAGGTCTTATCCATGATAGTTTACAAGCAGCCTATAACGCAGTCGGACATAGTGAAGACGATAGGCAACCGCGCATACGATTACGTCAAGGAGCTCACAGATCGCGGGCTCGTGCGCGCGGAGAAGCACGGCCGCACGAAGCGTCTTGAGCTCACAGAACAGTTCATGACTTACTTCGGCATACGCTCACGCAACGACCTCATTGAGATGTTTAGGAAGCAAGAAGCGGATGAAGCGCAAGCCGCTCCTCCAACGCCGAGTACTGATGAAAAAATTAATGGGGAAGACGGAGTTCGAGAAGTTTCTTGATAGCGCGAGGCCTACGGAGATAGGTTTCGATGGCGCTTCTTACATAATCCATGTTGGAAAGAAGCTCTACGTTGCGGAACCGCCATTTCCTCCGAAAGAAATATTCCCTCCGCGTTTCACCTTACTGCGTGAGCACTTAGACTCCAAACCAAAGATAGTTGTTGTGCTCGTCCATTTAGGAGAGTATGCGATTGGACTGTTTCAAGGGACTGAGCTTGCTGTCTATAAGACAGGAAAACATTCCATCCGCGGCCGCACGCGCAAAGGCGGTTCTTCGTCCGCACGTTACGCACGCGTGCGCGCACGCCAGCGCACAGAGTTCCTTGAAGGCGTGAGCTTCGCGATAGAGATATTGCTCTCGTCGCAAGCCGTGGACCACATATTCCTCGGGGGTTCGGGCCTGACGGCGAAAGCCCTTGTGAAGACGTGTCCGTATCTCAAGCGCAACGAGAAGAAGGTCAGTCTACGCACCGTGCGTGCACGGCACGCCGATTTCGAGACCCTGAAGGCTAGCATAGATGACGCGTGGAGCTTTCGCGTTACCAAGATTCCATAATAGAACTTTCAACCATGTCGCGCAACTTGTTACGGATATTTAAAGAAGAGTCCCCATAAATTATGCATGGGGGACGAAACACTTCAGTATCAAGATGAAATCAATCTAAAACGAGATCTCTACGGAGAACATATTGCACGCCTAGATGTAATCTTAGACCAACTTCGGTCGAAGAAGTTTATGCAAAGAGACCGTTCCGATGATTTGAAAACGAGACTATCCTCCAGCTTTGTCGGAGAGTCTGTTAGAGTGTTGGAGCACGCGCTTCTCGGAGACGAGCGTTTGGACCAGCAGGGCGGCAATATGGCTGTACTCATTACAGAACCTGCACACGATAGGTTTAGGCAGATGGGCAGGCGGCGCTACCACGATTGGCAGGAATACGGCGTTGTGGGCACGGACTTTTCTGACGGAGGACACGCGCGGCTGCCTGATGGGCTATGCGGCACACCACGAGTCATGGAGCAATTCTACGCGTTCGACAACCACACGGGCCAACTGTTTGATATTATTGGCGCCGGACCGCGTCATATGCAGATCCGGTATTTCCAGACGGGCGGCGAGCTAGGCGTCCTGAAGCTTGATTATAAGGTGTTGTTCCACCAAGAACTGCCCACGTTTGAAGCAAGCCGATAGCGTTATTGGCACATTTTATGCATGCCAATTTAATAGCTTGAGCATCCAACTTCCCGCATGGAAATAAGCTCCTTGTCTTTGTCTGCAGAAGCGAAGAGTTCGCTCGCGCTCGCCGGCATAACAAAACTCAATCCCCCACAGCATGCTGCGATAGAAGCAGGACTTCTTGACGGACGCAACATCGTTGTTGCCTCGCCCACGGCTTCGGGAAAAACGCTCATCGCCGAGCTTGCGTTCCTGAAGTGCATCCTAGAGCGCCGCAAAAAGGCCCTTTACATAGTGCCCCTGCGCGCGCTCGCTTCAGAGAAATACGACGACTTCAAGCGTTACGAAAGTCTGGGCGTTCGCACTGCCATATCTGTCGGCGATTTGGACTCATCCGATTCGTGGCTGGGCTCTTATGACCTCATAATCGTCACGTCCGAAAAGCTTGATTCGTTGCTGCGCCACGAGCCTGCATGGATTCACGAAATCGGACTCGTCATCGCAGACGAGGTGCACCTGCTCAACGATGACTCCCGTGGACCGACGCTTGAAGTCGTGCTCACGCGCTTGCGTGAACTGCGGCCGCAGGTGCTTGCGCTCTCTGCCACGATCGCTAACGCCGAAGAGCTGGCGTCGTGGCTCAGCGCCGTGCTGGTGCGCTCGGACTACCGTCCTGTAACGCTGCACCAGGGCGTCTACGATGGTACGGCCGTGCGCTTCGAGGACTCGACGCGTGACTTTGACATAGACAGCGACGCGCCTGACATAGCAATTACAGGAGAAACCCTGCGCCGCGGCAAGCAGGCGCTCGTCTTTGCTTCTTCGCGGCGCAATGCAGAGAGCATTGCAGAGAAGGCCGCGGCGACTGTCGAGAAACACCTCTCCACCGATGAAAAAGGCAAACTCTCTGCGCTTTCAGAACAGATACTCGCCGTGCCGTCACGCGCCACGCCGCAGTGCGAACGCCTCGCCGCCTGCGTCATTCGTGGCGTCGCTTTCCATCATGCCGGTCTTGCGTCCGGGCAGCGCAAGCTCGTGGAGGACGCGTTTCGCGCGAACATCATAAAAGCCATAGCGGCGACGCCCACTCTCGCGGCCGGACTTAACCTTCCCGCATACCGCGTGTTGATTCGAGATCTTCGGCGCTACCATCCTGCGCACGGCTCTATTTACATCCCAGTTCTGGAGTACCATCAGATGGCCGGACGTGCGGGCCGTCCGCGCTACGACAAGGAGGGCGAGGCGAT
>JACQIF010000025.1 GCA_016198635.1 Candidatus Aenigmatarchaeota archaeon | reverse complement strand
ATCATATGGGCACACCTGCCGGCCCGTGCTCCGCGGCCTTCTCCGATAACATTGCAACAAGCGCGCCTTCGGCATCCCCATCCACAAGGTGCTCAAAGATGTCCTCAAAGCGGAACTTGGACTTCTGCTGGGCCAAGAACTCGCGCAGCAGCCGGAAGCCCAGCTCGTCGACGGACAGCCTCTGCTCGCGAACTTCCTGAAGAGCGCCGTGCTCAAACGTATCTTCACTCAATTTGGAACCAATGCTCAATAAACATCGTCCAGTGTAAGCATCTTTCAGTTCGTTAAGGCCTGTGTCAGAGAACGACTGTCCTTGTGGAAGGCGGCCCACGATGCGTATGCGGATCAACGGTTTCTTGTCGAAATGTTTGTTTAAGACGTCATCAAGATAACTCTCAACAAGTTTCTTTATCTCCGCAGGCCTGTGGTTGTCTATAGCGATCTCCGTGTAAAAGACGCGGCGCGCAGAGTTCAGAGGGACCTTTCGTATCTTCGTCTGCCCGTCTTCTACGTCCACAACGACAAAACTCTTTTCGTTCGCAGCCTCGGCCTTGTTTACTTGTGTTGTCACAGTAGAACCAACAATCATGAAAGGCTTCCCGTGCGCGGACGTCGTCTGATGCTCGTGGATGTGACCGTCTACGTACATATCGAATCCAGACGGCATGTCCTCAAGCTTTAGAGAAGGCGGGTCTATTGGATTGTAGATGAACGGTGCTATCGACTGGTGAAGCACGAGTACATTGAACGCGCCTTCGACAGGTTTCGGGTTCCACTGCGCGAGCACGTCGCGTGCGTACGCTTCGGGAACCCATCCGATTCCGTGCACAGCAACGCGTTCGTCGCCTATAGTGTATATTTTGTGGCTCGCGTTAACGTAATCGAATATTCCGCTCTTGGAGAGGCCGTCAACAGGGTTCGTCAGGCCGCGCCCGCGGCGCTCGTGGTTACCGTGTATCGCCACAAACGGAATCTTCAGTTTCGAGAACAGTTGCAGCGCGCGCGACCAGTCCTCCGGGCGCGGGAGCTTGATGTCGAACATATCTCCTGCGTGCACAATGAGGTCGCACTCCATTTCGTGGATGCGCCGCACAGCCTCTTCAACGGTCTCCCAGCAGTCTTGTTCGCGCTCCGTGCCGCGGCCGAAACCGAAGTGTGTGTCGGAAATGAAAGCTATTCGCAAGTTTACCCCCGCTAATTACAGAACGCAGAAATATATCTATCTTTATTAAGAAGTAATTCCGATTGATGTTTATGAGAGGTTTGTGGGCACTAATAATTGCATTTGTTTTATTGGCAGTTCCTGAATCTCTCGCCCAGTCCATCGTCTCCCACCCTGCTGCGGACGTGACGCCAGGCAACTTCACCGGCGACTTCAGGTTCGTGAACGGCTTCCTGTACATCGGCGATGCGTTAGGCGGCGTATCGTCGAACGCCCAGCGGACGTACCTTGCGGCGCCGGACGGTTCTGTGAAGCTGTCAGCGTACAACGACCGTCTTGAGCTTGCGAGCGCGCTGCGCTTCGCTGACGGAACGTCGATGTCGACGGCCGCCACAGGGCTGTGGGTTCAGAACGGAGCGAACATCTACTATAACAGCGGGAACGTGGGGATAGGGACGGCGTCGCCTACAGCAAGCCTACACATCAATCGATCAACAGACGAAGTGTTACGTTTGCAAAGAACGTTTACACCAACCCAACAGAGCATTTTCAGCATAAGACTTGGAGGAGCCAACGATTTCATAGGAATCTATAACGACATTGATGCCAAATATTGGTTGGGAATACGAAATGGAAACGTCGGTATCGGTGGCACAAGTAACCCTTTGCATTTGCTTGACGTGACAAAGACTTACACCAGTACCAGCAGTCCCGAATATAAAACCCACATCAATTCAGAGATTATTTTGGACACGTCAGGGGTAAATTACCCAAACGAGTACCTGCCCGTAAAAGGCCAGCTTAGGCTGACCGGGAATAGGAACTTTGGAATGTTCACGTCAGCAGGCGTCAAGGGAGTTGCGCTAATAGACGGAGGCGCTGATTATACATACACCAACGGCCACATTCTTGCAGGAGTCGTAGGCTCTGCTACAGTGAACAATGCCGGCTCAACAGCGAATAATATTGCCGCGCTCAGAGGAACAAGGATAATCAACAACGGTGCAGCCGTTACGGACGCGTATGGTTTGCTGATAGATGGCCTTGAGCTGAGCGGCGGGGGTACCGTAACGAACGATTACGGAGTGTACGTAGACTCCGCGAAAAACTATTTTGGAGGGAACGTCGGCATCGGCACAACAAACCCGAACTACAAGCTGGACGTACAAGGCGGAAATGTTCGTTTGCAAGGAGAGGCTTATCTGCAGGGCGCTTCCGGAAGAATTGGAGTTTGGTTAACCAATCCCAACAATAATCAGTTTCACGTAACGAGAGGCAGCGACAGCGCCAGTCTTCTTTATGTGGATACCAACGTCGGCATCGGCACAGTATCACCGTCGCAGAAGCTCGACGTAGCCGGCAATGTCAAAGGTTCCGGGCTTTGCATAGGCACGGACTGCCGAACGAGCTGGCCATCGACTAGCACTAGCGGAATAGTCACAGGAGGCGGGCAGACCAACAGCCAATACGCCACATGCAGCCCGTGGGGCGGGGCGACATGTTCAGGATCTACTCTCAACTGTCCGTCAGGCTCTACGAAACGCACCACCGCAGGAGATGTCTACAATAACAACTGGTTTATTTGCGTGAAGGACTAGGGATACCGCTGGAGCTTAATTCTTCCGCAATGCGGCCCAAACATATATACCTTCTTCGCACGTACCGAACATATGTCCGAACAGCTCGGTATGCAGAACAAGAAGGCGGCGTTCAGCGAGTGGTACAACGAGGTCATCGTCAAGGCCGAACTGGCCGAGCATTCTGCCGTGAGCGGCTGCATGGTCGTGCGCCCGAACGCGTACGCCGTGTGGGAGATCGTTCAGAATGCACTGGACGCACGCTTCAAGGCCCGCGGCGTCAAGAACGCATATTTCCCCATGTTCATCCCCGAACGCCTGCTCAAGAAAGAAAGCCAGCATATCGAAGGCTTCAATCCGGAGGTCGCGTGGGTGACGCATGCCGGCGATTCGAAGCTCGAGGAACGACTAGCCGTACGCCCGACATCAGAAACGATAATGTACGAATCGTTCGCACGATGGATACGCTCCTGGCGCGATCTGCCTTTGCTCGTGAACCAGTGGTGTAACGTCGTACGATGGGAGTTCAAGCATGCACAGCTCTTCCTGCGCACGCGCGAATTCCTCTGGCAGGAGGGCCACACAGCGTTTGCGGACAAGAAGGAGGCCGAGCGTGATGTTCGCGATGCATTGGAAGACTACCGCACGCTATACGAAGACTATCTTGCGATACCCGTAACACAGGGCCTCAAATCGGACAAGGAAAAGTTCGCAGGCGCAGAGTATACGCT
>JACQIF010000027.1 GCA_016198635.1 Candidatus Aenigmatarchaeota archaeon | reverse complement strand
TTCCAAAAGGCCATATAGAAAAAAATGAAAGTGAACTTGAAGCCGCCAAACGCGAGATATTCGAAGAGTCTGGGATAACTGATCTCATTTATGCGAAACAGTTGGGTTCGTATGAGAGATACAAGATAGGTCCGGGTGGAAAAGGTGAAGACAAATCAGAAATAAAGAAAATAGTCATATTCCTTTTCAAAACAAAACAGAACGACCTGAAACCTGTAGATTCGCACAACCCGGAGGCACGCTGGATAAGAAAGGAAGATGTTGCGAAACTCTTGACGCATAAAAAAGATAAAGAGTTCTTTATGCAGATTGTAAGTCAGATATAGCTTCTTGTCGTATTTTTATTCTTGCCTAAACCACACCTGCTTTAAGCGGCGATGGTCCAGTGGTTTTACTCGGCGCATCCCAAAGAGGACCTGCCCGAGGAAAACTAGAAGACCTCAGCCTTCCATGCACCCTTTTCGTGCGCGAAAAGCGTTTCCGAAAGCGTTTCGGAAACTCGGAACCTCGAGTTCCGAGACGCCCGGAAAATGTGCGATGAAAGCTGATGACCCGGGTTCGAAGCGGGCTTTCTTTAAAAAGACAGCACGCGTGCAAAGAAACTCCGTGCACGGAAACTGCGGTTTCCGGCACTTCGGAAAGCCAGGCTTTCCGCAAGCCTTCCGGCACTTTGCCTGAAAGTCCCGGTCGCCGCACCAACCTCATTCAAATAGCTTTCTGTGCAATATGGCGTATGCTCCGGATAGGACATAGAGGCGCCCGTGGATACGAGCCACCTGGCAACACGATTCCTTCTTTTCGTAAAGCGCTAGAGCTCGGCGTGGATATTATAGAGCTGGATGTCCATAGATGCGCCACCGGCGAACTTGTGGTTGTGCATGACGGTGAACCTTACAACGACAACGGCCGAGAAACTTATGTGTCTAGAACTAGCCTTAGCACGCTTCGTGAAATAGACCTTGGCAACGGCCAGCGGATTCCAACGCTGGACGAAGTTATTGGTGTAGTGGACAGGAAAGCCAAACTGAACGTCGAACTGAAGGGCAAGAACACGGCACGAGCAGTCGCGGATACAATATTACACCGCCTGCAAGACGGCTGGGCGCGTGACGACTTCCTTGTCTCCTCTTTCAATCTTGCGGAGCTCAAAGATTTCCATGCCTACAGCCCTTCTATAAAGACCGGCGTCCTAGTTTCGTGGCCGTGGAAGCACAATCCCATCAAGAGAATAAATTTTGCGAAGGATATTGGAGCGCATTCGGTGAACTCCAGGTATCAAGTGACACCTAAGTTCATGGTAGACTATGTGCACAAGTTAGGAATGGAGTCGTATGTATGGACCGTTAACGAGCCCGAAGCGTTAGATAGAATGCAACGCTACGGCGTGGACGGAATCATATCAGACTATCCGGACAATATTCCTAAAAATACTGTTTGAACACAGCCAGTTGTATAGATTTCTTCGGCAAACCGCAACAGAACGCCTGAAAATCCTTATATATTACCTCTTCCAAAAGAGAGACAGGAACTGGCGACGGCAATACGGAAAATTTAATTTCCTATTGTCCTTCGGTGGCATTGCGAGGACACGCACATGGACTCCGTAGACATCAGAGGAAAGATAATAGACTTGGAGCAGATGAACAACCAGCGCGAGGGCACAGTGACGCTCCATTTCACGCCGACGTCTCTTGAAAGCATAGACAAGGTGTTCCTTCTTGACTTCGTTTCCGACAGGAGCCGCGTTTCCCTCTACGTCGAAATGGTCAAGAGCGAACCATACCTTTCCATACGTGCCGAAGGCAGTGATCGTGTGGAATGGAAACAGTTCGTCGGGTGGAAGAACAACCAGAAGGTCTTCATTGCCGTTTCGTGGGACTTCAAGGACGGCCATCTTAAAGTCTACGTAGACGAACAGCCGTTCAAGGCCGTGAACCTGAAGATGCTGGGCTTAACGCACATAGGCCAGAAGCTCGTTATCGGCTCGGACTACGAGAACAACTATCCGGGCAACTTCAACATTTCGATGTAGCGTTCGCGCAGTTATAAGTAATACGTTGCGGCATTATCTGTATGATTCCCCCGAGATGGCGCCGCATTGCGAGCGAACGCATACGCATACTGTTCCGCCTGGCGCGCGAAGAGTCTGCAAAACATCCGGAACGTTCGAAGCGATACGTTGAACTGGCGCTCGTCATCGCAAAGAAGTACAAGGTGCGCCTGCCAAAGAAACTCAAGCGCAGCTACTGTCACGAATGCCATGCCTTCTGGAGAATCGGGACGAACGTAACAGTGCGCTTGAACGCGCGAGAGCGCGTCGTTTCGTACGTGTGCAAGGAGTGCGGCAAGGAGAGAAGGTATCCTTACGGTCAAGAAGTATAAAACGCGCCTAATTTCATATTTACCTCGGCCTGCAGCTCCTGTAAACGCTTAAATACCTTCTAATGAAGCTTCTCTGTTATGCCAAACGCACGCGAAGCAGACCCCCAGAAGATTGTGGACGTGACGAAGGAGGAGCTGAAGAGCGTTGACTCTATAAAGGCGCCCAAATGGGCTTCATTCGTGAAGACCGGCGTCTCTAGAGAGCGCCCGCCGCAACAGCCTGACTGGTGGTACTCCCGCGCGGCGTCCGTGCTGCGTCGGATATACATCGACGGGCCTGTCGGGACGCAGCGTTTGCGCAACGTCTACGGCGGTCGCAAGAACCGTGGCGCGCGCCCTGAGCGGTTTTACAAGGGCAGCGGTTCGTCCGTGCGCAAGATACTTCAGCAGCTTGAGAACGCCGGTTTCATAAAGAAGGAAGGCAATAAAGGCCGCGTCATTACGCCTCAAGGCCAGAAGTTCCTCAACAGTATTGCAAAAAGGGTCAAAGGGAACTGAATGGAACAGTTCGACCAGCAGGAAGCTGTTGAAAAACTGAAGAAAGAGATGCTTCGCAAAATACTCACGAAAGAGGCGTTGGAACGCCTTTCGCGCGTGCGCCTCGCGAACGCAATGCTCGCGTCGCAGCTGGAGCTTACGCTCGTGCAGATGGTACAGAGCGGCCAGGTGCGCGGGCAGCTCACAGACGAACAGCTAAGAGGGATACTCGATACACTCACCGCGAAGAAAAAGAAGACAACAATAACGAGGAGATAATATGGCTGCACTAAAGGACCATGGCAGGAAAAAGCGGTTTGTGAGCCGTGCCAAGCTTACGTCCGCCCCTCTATGGGCGAGCCTGAAGAAGTTCGGTCTGAAACGCGCACGTTCGCGTCGCATACGCGTGCTCGGCGAGAAGCATTGGCGCCGTGATTCGAAACTAAAGGTGTGATGAATGGCAGAAGAACGCGTTTACACAATCAATTTAAGAGAAGCCCGCGAGACCGCGCGCATCGAGCGTGCGCGGCGAGCTGTGCATATCCTTCGGGCGTACCTCGAGCACCACATGAAAGGCGAGGTTGTCATATCTCCTGCACTCAACGATTTCATCTGGGCTTACGGAATCAAAAAACCCCCTGCACGTGTCAAGGTCAAGGCTGTGAAGGACGGTAACGTCGTCCGTGCCGACTTGCTGGACCAGGAAGCTCCGAAGGTTCGTGCAACAGCAAAGACCAAGAAAGGCAGGATTGGAGAGAAGCCTTCTGATAAGAAAGCCGTTTCAGAGAAGGATGCTGGTTCGACTTCCGTGAAGGCCGTAGAGGCGTCTTCTGTCGTGGCTCCAGACGAGAAGAAAACTGTAAAGAAGGAGGCCAAGCCAAAAGAGTGATTTTTATGCCCAAGAAGAAGCCTTCGAAGTCAAAACACAAGCATATCCAGATATGGAAGAAGTACAAGGTCGTTGGTGGCAAGGCCGAACGCCCTGTATCGTGCCCGCGCTGCGGCGCAGGAACGTTCCTGGCCAAGCACAAGGATCGCGTGACGTGCGGGCGCTGCAAGTTTTCCGAAATTACGCTTAAATAATAGAAAATACGAAACCAAAAATCTTGGTGTACAAATGCTGATATTCGCATTCGGTGCAGCAGTTTTGTCGTTGATGTTCGCAGCCTTCTTATCGATTGGTATATTGCGCCTCAATCCAGGCAACGCCAAGATGGTGGAAATCGCACGGGCGATACACGAAGGCTCGATGGCTTACCTGTGGCGTCAGTACAAGGTTGTATCTGTTTTTGCTGTTGTCCTGGCAGTCGTTCTGTGGTTCACGTTGGGTGCAGTCGCATCAGGAGGTTTCCTGCTGGGAGCGTTTTTGTCAGCGCTGGCCGGCTTCATCGGAATGAACATTTCAGTCCGCGCGAACACGCGTACCGCGCAGGCGGCATTCGGCGGGCTCAACAGCGCGCTTGCCGTGGCGTTCCGCGGCGGTTCTGTAACAGGCCTGAGCGTTGTTGGCCTTGGCCTTCTCGGCGTCGCAGTGATGTATGCAGTCACGGGCAGCCCGCTTGCAATGACAGGGTTCGCGTTCGGCGCTTCCCTCATATCGCTCTTTGCCCGCGTCGGCGGCGGCATCTACACGAAAGCAGCGGACGTGGGCGCTGACCTTGTTGGCAAGGTCGAGGCGGGCATACCTGAAGACGACCCGCGCAACCCGGCTGTCATTGCTGACAACGTCGGAGACAACGTCGGCGACTGTGCTGGAATGGCTGCCGACCTCTTTGAAACGTACGCTGTCACGATAATCGCCGCCATGATTCTGGGGATGCAGCTTGGCACAGAACACGTGATTTACCCATTAATGCTCGGCTCTGCTGCTATTGTTGCCTCCATCGTGGGCACGTTCTTCGTCCGTGCACGCGGCAAGGAGATAATGAACGCTCTGTATGCAGGACTGCTCGTATCAGCTGCCCTGTCTGCCGTGGCATTCTACTTCATCACCCGCGCGTATGTCGGGATGCCGCTCTTCTACGCGTCTCTCGTAGGCTTGTTTGTCGCTGTGGCGCTGAATGTGGTGACGGACTACTACACATCGAAGAAGTATAGCCCTGTCGCAAACATCGTCGCGGCGTCCGAAACGGGCGCAGGGACGAACGTCATCGCTGGGCTTGGTGTTGGAATGAAGAGCACGGCAGCCCCTGTGCTTATTATAGCAGCAGGCATCCTATTGGCCTTCCACTTTGGAGGCATATACGGCGTGGCGATAGCAGGCGTGGCGATGCTCTCGCTTACAGGGATAATCGTTGCGATAGATTCGTACGGTCCGATAACCGACAACGCAGGCGGCATAGCAGAGATGGCCGGACTTCCGAAACGCGTGCGCAACGTAACGGACCCGCTCGATGCGGTAGGAAACACCACGAAAGCCGTTACGAAAGGCTATGCCATTGGTTCTGCAGCGCTTGCTACGCTTGCGCTTTTCGCCGCGTACGTGGAAGAGATTACGAAGGCAGGCGCTTCGCTGACGCTGTCGCTCACCGACCCTCGTGTGCTCGTGGGCCTGTTCATAGGCGGAATGATACCATTCCTCTTTTCATCGTATCTTATGAACGCTGTGGGCGTCGCAGCCAAAGAGATTGTAAAGGAGGTCAGGCGCCAGTTCAAGACGATGCCGATAATGAAGGGACGCGCGAAACCTGATTACGCACGCTGCGTTTCTATCGTAACGGCAGCCGCGCAGCGCGAACTCGTCATTCCCGGTCTTATCGCAGTTGCTTCGCCGCTGGTTGTCGGTTTCGTTCTCGGTCCACGTGCATTAGGCGGACTGCTCATAGGCTCCGTCGTCTCGGGGCTTCTGCTTGCGATAGAGATGACTACGGGAGGCGCAGCGTGGGACAACGCCAAGAAGTACATAGAGGCGTCCGGCGCCAAGGGTTCGGACGCACACAAGGCTGCTGTCGTCGGCGATACAGTCGGAGACCCGCTCAAAGACACAGCCGGGCCGGCGATAAATCCGTTGATAAAGGTCATGAACATTGTTGCGCTGCTATTTGCGGCTGCCATCGCCACGCACACCTTATTGTAAGAAGCCGTTCGCAGAGGCAGTCGAATATACGAAACGTACTGCATTTTATTGTTTCCCTGAACGCAAAACACGGAAAATACGCTTAATATTAGGCTTCACAGAAATAGTTGTGGTATTGTATGTCTAACGGCAACGGTAAGCCTTCTCCCAAGAAGTTTCTTTTCGTCACCAACTGGGCTCTTGCAACGGACCTGGCGTATCGCATAAAGCAGGAAGGCCACAAGGTGCGTATGTACGTCGCAGATAAGGAGTGCAAGGACATAGGGGATGGTGTTTTCGATACCGTAGACAACTGGAAAGAGCACGTCGAATGGGCGGACATTGTGATATTCGATGACATCGGGTTTGGCGATGATGCGGATCGCCTTCGCAAGCAAGGCAAGCCTGTGGTGGGCGGCTCCGTTTACACAGACCGCTTGGAAGACGACCGTGAGTTTGGCCAGGAAGAGATGAAAACTGTGGGCATATCCATACTCCCCAGATGGAACTTCACGAACTTTGATGATGCGGTAAAGTTCATACAAAAGAATCCGGACCGTTACGTGCTGAAACCGAGCGGCAAGGCGCAGAACGACAAGACCCTGCTGTTCGTCGGGCAGGAAGACGATGGCCGCGACCTTATCCAGATACTGGAACACTACAAGAAGACTTGGGCTAAAACGATCAAGGAGTTCATCATTCAGAAGTACGCGTCTGGCGTCGAGGTTGCAGTCGGAGCGTTCTTCAACGGTCAGGAGTTCACATATCCGATAAACGTCAACTTTGAGCACAAGCGCCTCTTCGCCGGCGAAATCGGCCCGCCGACAGGCGAGATGGGGACTTCAATGTTCTGGTCCCCTCCGAACGCGGTCTTCAAGGAGACTCTTGGCAAGATGGAGACACGCCTCCGCGACGCCGCGTACGTAGGCTACGTGGACATAAACTGTATCTGCAACGCCAAAGGAATCTACCCGCTGGAGTTCACATGCCGCTTCGGCTACCCGACTATAAACATCCAGATGGAAGGCATTCTTAGCGAGCTGGGCGAGTTCTTCTATGCGCTTGCTTCAAAGCAGAAGCCCGAGTTGCGCACGAAAAAAGGCTTCCAAGTCGGTGTCGTTGTCGCCGTGCCGCCCTTTCCGTACGAAGACGTGAAGGTCTTCCAGCGCTACTCCGAGGGCGCGGTCATACTTTTCAAGAAGGAACTGGCAGAAGGTTTCCACCCGGCCGAACTAAAGATGGTCGAAGGCGACTGGGTAATCGCTGGCGTCTCCGGCTACGCACTCATCGTCACGGGTTCCGGTTCAACAATGCACGACGCGCGGACAGCCGCATACAACCGCGTGAAGAATATAATGATTCCGAACATGTTCTATCGCACGGACATAGGCGCGCGTTGGAACGAGGATTCTGACCGTCTGCAGACGTGGGGATACATGTACTGAATCTTACAATTTTTTGGCCTTAAACAAGAAAGAATCTCCGAGCAGACAACCTATTCCGCTCGTAGCAACACTATCTCCTTCCCTTTTTATCAACATAAACTTTTCTAAAAAAGCAAGATCCGCATATAGCCCTTGAGGAATTTCTCTTGGAGAATCCCCTCTTCTTTTACCATATATAGTCTGTCCTATCTCTTCTTCTATTTGTTTCAATGTTTCGTCAACCTGTTCCAAACTTACATAATCCCTTTGAAGTCTCCTAGAAGTTTGTTCTATAGCCGCCAGAAGCACTTTATCCGAAGTATCTGCGATTTCGCTAACCATAGAAATATTATTATTCCAACGTCTATTTAACCATTGTTGAGGTTCCTAGTTCTATGCTCTGCCTCGGTATCGAGTCCACCGCGCACACATTCGGAGTAGGTTTCGTCCGTTCGCGTAACGGCGCGTATGACATACTCGGCGGCCACAAGGAGATGTACGTCCCGCCAAAAGGCAGCGGCATCCACCCACGCGAAGCCGCCGCTCACCACGCTGATGTTTGCGATGAAGTGCTTCAGACAGCGTTGGCGAAAGCAGGCGTGCGTTTGGAAGACGTTAACGTCATCGCGTTCAGCCAGGGCCCGGGACTGCCGCCGTGTTTGCGTGTGGGCGCTACATTTGCCCGTGCGCTGGCTGCACGTTTGGACGTGCCACTGGCAGGTGTCAACCACTGCATAGCCCATATAGAGGTAGGGAAGCTTACCACAGGCGTTCGCGATCCGCTCATCGTTTACGTATCTGGCGGCAACACGCAGATTATCGCTTACGCCGAAGGTCGCTACCGCATCTTCGGTGAAACAGAGGACATAGCCATAGGAAACGCTCTTGACACGTTCGCTCGGGCAGCAGGTTTGCAAGAACCAGGTGGGCCTAAGATAGAGGCGTTGGCCAAGAACGGCCATTATGTCGAACTGCCGTACGTCGTAAAAGGCATGGACCTGTCGTTCACCGGACTCATCACAGAGGCAACGAAGAGACTCAAGCGTGGCGCAAGTCTCGAAGACATATGTTTTTCCCTGCAAGAGACGTGCTTTGCCATGCTTACTGAGGTCACGGAGCGCGCGCTCGCGCATACAGGCAAACGTGACGTGTTACTCACAGGCGGCGTCGCTGCGAACGGTCGGCTTGCTGAGATGCTGGATACGATGTGCAGAGAACGCGGCGCGCGTTCATACGTTGTCGATCGTACGTACGCTGGGGATAACGGTACAATGATAGCCTATGCTGGCCTGTTAGCCCACGAAGCAGGTGCGTTGCTAATGCCGCAGCAGAGCAAAATAATACAGTTGTGGCGCACAGACGATGTTGAGTGCGGTTGGCTCTCAACGGCGCAGGAGCAGCATTAACACAAGCAAGGTTACGAGTGCCACAGAAACTCCGATTAGCTTCGTTGCAAACCTATAGTGCGGCGGTCTCGCGTTCGGGTCGCCGGTTGCCCTTGGCTTGAGCTGTGCTGCTGCCGTTGCCTCCAGTAGCATGAAAGGTCCTGTAGAGCCGCAGTCGCCGCATTTCATCGATCTCATATCCTCTTTTATCTTGCGACTGTGGCACGTCGCACAGACGTTTAATTTGGGCATCTGTCGTTTACGTCACATAGGCTAATAACGACGCCATCGGCAGACGTAGAACAAAAACTGTGGCCCACAGCGTATAAATGAACATTTGTTTAATTCTCGTACCAATAAGTATTTATTTATATAATTCAATAATAGAAAGTATAGTCGGTGATTAATACGAGGACACGGTACGGAGAGAAAGGGAGCCCGGCTTTCAGAGTAGCGACTTTTGCGTTGCCTACAGAGAAACAGCTTAGGGAAAATCTTGTTGATATGAACAAGGCCGTGATATACTCTACTGTATGGTCAAGATTGAAACAAGACGGGTATCTTTCCATTGACGATCCAGATGATACAAAATACGAATGGTTCTTGGAGATGGAACCTAGCGGTAGGGGGAGTCTTATCGTTCGCGGCGGAATGGAGTATATGGAACTGCAGCAGCAGAACATGGACCCTAAAAAGGAGCCAGACCTTACCGACGAAGCCCTGGATGCTCCGTCTGAACTCCTAGATTGCAGGGTAAGTCTCACTAGAGACCTATTGGACCGGATAGGCGAGAAGATAGACAAAATCCTTGACATGAAAGCCTGCAACGTGCAGTACACACCCACGTTTGGCGTGCTCTATGCACCGCAAAAGGAGAGGTGGCGTCGCAATAAGACGCATACTATTTGATGTTTATAATAGGCGACTCCTTGTAGACGTTAGTGACTATCTGCGTTACTGTTTTTGTGACGAAGTTCTTTGCGAGCAGGCGCTCCTTGACGAACGACTGGAGCTCCTTCATGTCCTTGAAGCTGCCCACCAGTACGACGTCCGTTTCCCCTGTGGCTTCATAGACGAAGCGGATGTTGTCGAACTTCGCGACCTCTTCTTCAAGTTTTTTGAGGCCTGCGCCTTCAGCGATGACGCCGATGATCCCGATGATACTGTAGCCCAGTTTCTCATAGTGAAGGTCCGCGACGTAGCCGCGTATCACACCGTTGCGTTCAAGCGCCCTCACTCTGTTTATCACTGTCACAGGCGTTGAGCCGACTTCCTTCGCGATTTCGCGGAATGAGCGCCTGCAGTTTTTCTGCATGACGCGCAGAATCTTCTTGTCTAGCTCGTCCATAGTACTCTCATGAACGTTAGCGTTCACGACCCCCACTATTAGCTTAACACTCGTTAAGCCCCATAGAGCTTGGATAAACATATATTTAAGCTTTATAGTCGGCGCACCCCGGGCTTAGACTTGCGTACTGGCAGCCTGCGTAATTTAAACCCGTTCGTCCCATATTTTTCATGGAGATAGCACGAGGGGCAGAGGCAGTCGTCACTGTCGACGGGGACGTTGCCAAGGAGAGGATAGCGAAACGGTACAGAGTTCCTGAACTGGATCAGCGGTTACGTGCAGAACGGACCAAAACAGAAGCCCGTTTGCTGGATGCAGCAAGGCGCGCTGGCGTGCCTGTTCCTGTCGTCCGCAGCGTCGAAAAACATATTCTGAGGATGGAGTTCATCGAAGGTTCGAAACTGCGTGACATTTTTGACGGGATGACAGAGGAGCAGCTTCGCACGACAGCCCGGGCAATAGGAAAGCATGTGGCCGCTCTGCATCGCAACAATATTATTCATGGTGACTTGACAACCAGCAACATTATTGTGGCTCGTGACAACATATATTTCATAGATTTTGGCCTTGGAAAGTTCTCCAGTGACGTCGAGGACCGTGCCACAGACCTGCACCTTTTGCACGGCGCCATTTTGAGCACACACCAAGCCATTGCAAAGAAACTCTGGGTAGATATAACAACAGGCTATATGGAGAATTTTAAGGGTGCGTCTGCAGTCGTTAAGAGGCTCCACGCGGTTGAGCGTCGCGGCCGTTATTCGAGGCGGGTAGGATGAATGATAGGGAGATCATCGCAGGCCTTGTGGCCATGGGAGTGCTTTTCATAGCAGGTCACCTCGTCCTGTCTCAGGCTTCGTTGACGTTGCAGGTGCCCGGAGACCCCAAGTTCTGCACAAGCGATGCAGACTGCGTGCCGGCAGAGTGCTGCCATCCCACGGATGCCGTGAACAGGAACAGCGCGCCTATATGTGACAACGTCTTCTGCACGCAGGTGTGTGCGCCCGACACGCTAGACTGCGGCCAAGGAGAGATAAGATGCGTTGCGAACAAGTGCACTGTGGTTATAAATAAGGCGCTGCCTTAAGAGACTGGCGGATAGATATGATACGCAAACTGTTCAAACTCAAGGGTGCGACACGCGAGGACACTGTGGAGAACGTGTCTTTCCTTGTCCTGTTTGTTGCAGCGGCCTTTGTAGCGGTTGGCATATCAGTGGGAACATTTGTTCCTGGATTTCCGGTTGCGCTGGCTGTGACAGGCGCGTTGCTTGTTGTCATTAGCCTTCTGGTGTACATAACAAGCGAATTTTTGCGCATTTTCGCGCAGTCACCTGGCCATGAACACAAACAGGAGCACGCTTAAAGCCAAAACAACCCATAGCATTCTTGGGTCGTTTGCAAAGCCGAACGGTATAGGCCCTATAAACCCGCCGACACCAACCTTTACCTGTGATTTTTCTGCACTGCCAAAGGAACCCACCACCAACAGGAGAAATCCTATCAGTATGACCGTTATCCCAAGCGATATGAGCTGTTCGTTCGGCATGCATCTCACATATACCTGTGCAAAATGTAGTGTCTTGCGACTTGCGGCATTTTGTTCTTTACAAGAACGTACTCTGTATATTCCTTTATAACTTCTACCGGAACGGGCTTCCCTGGATACTTCCTGTCTATCAGGCGGACGACTTCTTTTGTGAGGCGTTCGCAGGTTTTCCCGTCTTCGATACCCGCGTCCCTGAACGACTTTCTCATGGACTTGAATATCTTGTATGGCTCGAACTCTTCCCTTTTGCCGCTCCTCTTTATCACGGTCTTTACCTTGAGCCCCTTTATGTGCAGGAAAACGCAGTCATAGCACTCTGCGGCACCCGGTATCTTGTTCTTTTTCAGAATCCTGATTACTGCGCCGCGTATCTTATCGGCATCGGCTGTCACAGGGCTTATCCTGCAGAGTTCTGCACAGATATCTCTTGTTATCCTGTCTGTGAGGTGCTTGTCTTCCACGTTTACGTGGCCCAGAGTTCTTTTTATAGAGCCTGCCAGCTTCTTCCTGCTAAAGCGCACCACATGGCCGCTCTTCTTTCTCACATACGTGGGTTCAGACCTTGAAGACATTTTTCAGCACCGCCATTAATGCTATGACTCCTATGATAGATCCAATCAGCGGAATAAGAACGTTATCCACTACGGCCGTTACTATCCAGATGCCTATCGCCAGCAGCGCGAGCCCTATCATGAGCCTCATCTTGCCCCTATGTTCCTGCCTCCAGGCCTCGAACCTCTTCATTTCAGTCCCGCGATAAGCGAGAAATATTATCACTAGCAGCGGGAGCACGAAGATGAGGTTGTAGTACAGCAGCAGCGGGAACGCGGTTATGTACGAGTGGCCGCTCTGCGACATCAGTGTCAGCACGGCGAGATACGGCGCTCCTGTGCAGGGCAACTCTATCAGTGTGAGAACGACGCCAAACGAGAAAGACGCCCAGAGGCTGGTGTGGGCTCCAGACGCACGCTCTTCCATAGTGTGGACGAAACGAGCCGGTATTGCCAGAGAAAACCATCGGCCGTACCAGAAGTAGTCCTTGATTTCGAGGAAGCCTGCTAGCAGGACGAACGCCCCTATAACCATGTAAAGAATCTGGCTGACGAACGTGACGGACC
>JACQIF010000024.1 GCA_016198635.1 Candidatus Aenigmatarchaeota archaeon | reverse complement strand
GCGCGCGGCAGCAACTGGCCGCCCAGAAAGAGGTCGAGAAACTGGCGTCCGCGATAGACAGCGCGTCCATAGGCGGGAATGGATTCGAGACGAACGTGACTGTGAGCCGCACGGCAGCGACACAGAATGCGACGTCGTTTTCCGTTGACGGCCGCGGGCGCAAGGTGGAAATGAGGTGGCTCGGTCCCCGCAACGAATCGCTTGCCGTGTCAGTGCGCATCTCAACGTCCAACGTAAAAAGTGCGACGCTGACGCAGAACTTCCTGAACGTCAATAATACAGGCATCAATATAGAGGTGAAGTGCTGGAATGGACAGAATCTCATGCAGTGCTAAAGGGCAGGTAGTGTCGATAGACGTGCTGTTGGCCTTGGTCATATTCGCCGCTGCCATGGCAGGCGTCCTGCACACGGAGAACACGCTGTCGGCGTCTATCCGCGACACCGAAGAGTTCAGGCGCACGCAGGACCGGCTCATCTCATTGAGCGACCAGCTTGTTTTTACAAGGGGGGACCCTGATGGCTGGTACAACTCCTCGCGCATCAAGAGCATCGGGCTGATGTACAGCGATCACGTGCTCAGTGATGACAAGCTCGTTGCGCTGACGCGCTTCTCATCCACGGCGCTTCGCGGCAACCTGTCAACA
The DNA here is from genome assembly GCA_016198635.1 of Candidatus Aenigmatarchaeota archaeon. GTDB lineage: Archaea > Aenigmatarchaeota > Aenigmatarchaeia > PWEA01 > JACQIF01 > JACQIF01. Next base: position 2,821 of record JACQIF010000024.1, on the reverse strand, counting down.
GGCGCAAATAACGTGTATGTCCAGCTGCTGAACAGCGGCGGCGGCAACTGCACTGTGCGCAGCACTAACATAACAGCAGGCACAGTGCCTTCAGGAGTGCGCGAACGCACGTCAATAGACCGTTACGTGCTTACAGAAGACGCGCGCAACTGCACCCTGCGCGTAACGTTATGGAGGGCATAGATATGGACAGGGGATTTGTGTTTACCATTGATGCCATGGTGGGTGCGGCAATCATAGCGTTCGTTGTCCTCTCTTTCACGTTCACCGTGCAGCAGCCCGTGCGCGAGAGCGTTGTGCTGGACAGGATGGCGACGGATGCGCTGGCTGTGCTTGACGCGCGGGGCGCGTTCGACTCCCGTGACATCGCGGCCATAAACACGACCGTTCGTGAGACGCTTCCCTCTGTCGTGAGCTACGCGTTCTTCATAGAGTACTACAACGTCACAGCAGGCGGCGGGTTGGCGATTGACCGCAACATGTCCGTGAATCTTGTCCCTGACAACAAGGACATCGTTTACGCATCGCGCCCTGTCCCAATATTTGTCAACGAAACCGTGAGCTCGTCGATAAAGAACCTGACCGCGGTAGCTAAGGTGCGCCTGGGGGTGGCGCTGTGACGAGGAAAGCCATAGTCTTTACGTCTTCACGAGCGGAGCGAGGGTTTTCGAACCGCGTTCGAAGAAAGAGTGAAAACTTCAGAAAAGGCATCGTTTTCACGTTGATGTCCGTGATAATCGCGCTCTCAATGTTCTCCCTGCTGACCAACTACAGGCTCTTCGTGAGCGAGCTGACATTCGCGAAGCCACAGGATACAGGCATCCCGCAGACATTTGCGTACATAGGCGCGCATGTGCAGGAGATAGCTGACGTGGACGTGCGCGTGACGTTCAACGCAAGCCACACTTTCGTGAACTTCACAGACCGTGCGCCCCGCGACGTGCCTTACAACGATTCGCTAAAGGCATACCGTGACTTCCTGATAGACAAGATGAACCTGTCGTATGTGTTTGACTTCAATGCGAGCGTGCCTGCGAACGAATCGGCCTTTGAGATAGGGGGCATGAACGCCCAGTACAACTACTCGAACTTCACAAAGCACAACATAAGCGTCGTGCAGCGCAATGGGCAAGCCGCCTTTGTAAAGCGTTACGAAATATTTGTGGTGCCTATGGCGTCGGGCTGCACGGCCAACGCTATAACAACAGTGACCGAGGCCGCAGGAGACCTGTCTGTGTTCATCTCATCCATGACGCAGACGCTGCAAACGTCCGTGGCCCGCAACAGCACGAGCCGCTACCTTCTTACGTTCGCCGGCGGCTGCCCGGGAACCGTGAACATAACGCTTGGCAACATATCCAGCGCGCCCAACGGCTACAACGCCAGTCTGCGCATCGACCCGACGGAGAAGGTCAGGATAAACACCAGCATTATAGCGAAAACAGGCGAACTGCCCAAGACGTGATTATCTTGTAACAAAGTTCCAAGTTTTCGTTCTAACGAACGAAAATCTTGCCTCTGATCGACGGCGTGTCGCGGTCCCATATCTCTATCTCTATGGGCGCGCCGAATGTCATGGTAAACCGGTATCCGGGCGTCATCTCCCTGACGTCGTTGTCTCCAAGGACGATGTTCCGTGTTTTCGAATCCATGTTTATGATACGGACACGGGCCTGCCCTATCTCGGGTGTATATCTTATGAGGGCGAACTGCGGCTGGAAGCCCGTGGATGTAACGTTTATGTCCTGCGTCAGTACGGGCTCAATGCCTCCGCCCTCGACCTTCTGGAGGAACTGCTCTTCCTGACGGTCGAAGCGCTGTTGGCCTGCTGTGTTCGTCGGCTCGCCGGGCTTTGGCTGTGTGGTGGATGGAACCGTGAAGAAGATGAAGACAACGGCAATGGCTACGATGACTGCCGCTATCTTCCGCCAGGAGACTTTGAAGCCAAGCCATCTTTCGATGAAGTTTGCCATACTGACGTTAAGCCGAGGCGATATAAGAATCTTTCTCCGGTCCTGACCTTTAATAATGGGTTAGGAAATTAGGATATTTATGCCCTCGTCCGGAAGAAACAAAATCTTGGGTATATCTTTCGCTCTCTTCTTCCTGCTGCATGCGTCCTATGCCACGGCGGCTGTCCAGTACTACAATATCAGCAACGAGACGGGCTGGAAGACAGGAGTCAATTTCACTTGGACAAATGCGAGCGTCATCCCCAATGAGGGCCGTCTAGAGCTGGGCGAGAACTTCACCGGTGGCAATTGCCCCGATTCCACAGGTTACTGGACGATATCAAGCCCGACGAAATGGAACAACACTGTTTTCTGCAACGAGGTGACCATAAGCAGCACTCTTACAGTTCCGCCTTTTGACGGGAAATGGGGGGGTAACATAACGATCAACGCCAATAAAATAATCATCACTACCACGGGGAAGATAAACGCCAGCGAGGCTGGCTTTGCTGGCGGTGCGCTCGGTGCGAAAGGAACGGGCGGTGGTTCTGGCGTGGACAACTGCGGCGGAGTCGCAACGGCTTGCGGAGGCGCCGGTGGCGGAGCAGGAGGGGCAGGCAGCGGCGCCGGGGCGGGAGGGGCTGGCAACAACGGGGCGTCTGGTGCGAACGGCGCCAACGGCAACGGCGGCGGTGGTGGCGGCGGAACAGGTTCGGCTGGCCATGGAGCTGCCGGCATAACAGGAGGTGTTGGTGGCGGCGGTGGCGGCGGCACGGCTGGTGGTACCGCAGGTGCGGCAGGCAGTGCCCAAGGAAGCCAGACCGATGATACTGTTATTCTGGGTTCAGGTGCTGGTGGTGGATCAGGGG
>JACQIF010000021.1 GCA_016198635.1 Candidatus Aenigmatarchaeota archaeon | reverse complement strand
TCATAGTGTACGTAGACGGCGTTGAAAAGGGCAGGACTGCGGCTACCGGCACCATAGACCAGAACACTGGAGACGTCTTCATCGGTTCGGAAGACGCGTCGACACTCTTCTTCGACGGCACAATCGACGAGGTCGTCGTGCACTCGCGCGCGTTGAACGCTGCGGAGGTAAAACAACACTATACAGAAAAGCGTGCATTGTTCTCCGAGTACATCCCCGGGCAGTTCAACTCTGCGTTGGCTCTGGACGGCAACGCTTCGTACGTGAGCGTCCCGCCTGCCGGCGCGTTGGACATATTCTCTCAGCTTACGATCGAGGGCTGGATTAATATGAAAGGCGGACGTACGGACCACGATACCATTCTGATAAAAGACGGTTCTTACGGTCTGTGGATAGACTCTGCCACTGACAAGCCGGTGGGCCGGATATGGGTGCAAGGAGGTTCTGGTGCCATCATCACAGGAACCCCGATAACGCGCAATGACTGGCATCATGTGGCAGTCACGGCAGACGGTGCGGAACTAAAGATGTACACAGACGGACAGCTCACCGCGTCATCCGAGTACTTCGGGCAGATTCCCTTTACGACGGCGTCTGTTCTAATAGGAACCAAAGGAACGACTGTCGTGAACGGCATCACTGACGGCGCGTTCAACGGTGCGCTTGACTACGTGGCTCTGTACAAGGTTGCTCTGGGCGCCGAGCAGATAAAAGAGATATACGAGGCAGCGCTAGAATAAGCCGAAGCTCTTCAGGAGGAAGTAGAGAACTATCAAGACTGCAATGGCCAGCATGACAGTTAACGAACCCCCTTTTTTTAAAGTTCATACAATCCCCTTTCTTTCCAATTCGCTTATTCTAGACTCTATTACAGTTCTTATGTAGAATATCAAGAATTTATCCCAGCCATTTCCTTTACCGTTCATATTGCGGAAATATCTTAACCCCTATTTAATACCATACACCTATAACAACCGCAGTGGTAATATTGATGAAAGAGATTTTTCCAGGAGTTTTTTCACAGAAAGGTATGTTGCTGACGCTCAACTCGCGTCCGGGGCAGCGTGTCTACACGGAACGCCTCGTTCACGCAGGCAGCGCAGAGTATCGGGAGTGGGTACATACAAAATCGAAGCTCGCTGCTGCCATAAAAAACGGGTTGAAGACGTTCCCGTTCACCGAAGGCAGCACGGTTCTGTATCTCGGTTCTTCGACAGGTACGACGCCTTCGCACATTTCCGACATCGTTGCCAAGGGCACGGTATACTGCGTTGAGTTCGCCGAGCGCGTGATGCGCGAATTCGTTCGCGTTGCCGAGCAGCGCAAGAACCTTGTGCCGATACTCGCGGACGCGCGCAAGCCGCAGGACTATCCATGGATTGGGCGCGTCGATGTCGTCTACGAGGACGTGGCCCAGCCGGACCAAGTCGAGATTGGCGTGCGTAACTCCGAGCGTTTCTTGCGTGAAGGCGGTTATCTAATAATCGCGATAAAGTCGCAGAGCATCGACGTCACGGAAGAACCGAAGAAGATCTACAAACAGTGCGAGAAGAAGCTGAAGGATGCCGGCTACGCTGTTATGGAAACAGTCGACCTCGAACCGTATGAAAAGGCGCATGCGATGATAGTTGCGCAGAAATCATAACTTAAATAGATTTGCGGTATAACCTAATTATGTTTTTGATAGACAAAACAGTTCGCGCAGAGATTAAAGAAATTTCTAGAACTGCTGTAGAAAGAGCGTTCGGCGGCTATTGCTATCCGCACTACGTCTTGAGAGTGGAGGATAGGAGAGGCAAGCAGTGGACACTCAATAGTTGCTTTGAGGAGAATCTACATGAACCAAAAGTCGGGGACCATGTAAAATTATACTTCGGCAGATTGAGCGGTAAATTAGATTCTTATAAGTTGTGAAATATAGATGGTGGTAGCGGGGGTAAGATTTGAACTTACGACCTGCGGGTTATGAGCCCGCCGAGCATGCTGTTTCGCCGGATCGTGTATGCGAAACGGCAGACCTCCAGGCTGCTCCACCCCGCTGTAAGCCCAAGTTTGAGACATAGTCTATTTAAAGATGGCAAATTTCCATTAAATATTGGAACAACGAACCTTTTTCATGTTCGCCAAGTACCAGTCCTGTTTTTCGTGCAAAGCCCGCTACAAACCATCTGCGAGAATATTCCGCTGTATCAAATGTAACGGCTCGTTGTTATTAGTTTACGACTCTTTGCCACAGAAAAATGCCGTGCGCTCTCTCGCGTTCGCGCACACACGCCCGCACCATTGGAAGTACTGGATGTTCTATCCTGTTCGGCGCGAACGGGCGATAACGATGGAAGAAGGTGGCACGCCGCTGCTGCAGAGTAAAGCGTACGCGAACGTCTTGTTTAAGTATGAGGGAGCGAACGCCACGGGCTCGTTCAAGGACCGCGGTTCGACTGTGGAGATTACGCACGCCAAAGAGCTAGGGGCGCACAGCGTCGTCTGCGCGTCGACAGGCAACATGGGAGCGTCTGTCGCGGCGTACGCATCGCGTGCACGCATTAATGTGGAAGTGTGGCTGCCCACGCGAACGAGTGGAGTAAAGATTAATCAAATTAAGGCATACGGTGCGGAGGTCAAGCGCTACGGCCGCACGTACAACGAAACTCTTGAGAAGACTTTCGAGCTCGCGCGTGAAGGAGCGTATCTCGCCGGTGACTATGCGTACCGTCTGGAAGGCCAGAAGTCAGTGGCGTTTGAAATAGCAGATCAGCTTCACTGGCACGTGCCCGATCACATCGTGGTTCCGGTGGGAATGGGCACGCTGGCGTTCGCCACATACAAGGCGTTCGCCGAGTTGCGTGCATTGGGAGTGACGCGTCATGTTCCAAAACTCGTCGTCGTGCAAGCCGCGGGATGTGCGCCGCTGGTCAAAGCGTTCGAGAGCGGCGCTGATGTGATAGAACAAGTTAAGAGACCGAAGACTGTTGCCTCTGCAATCGATCGTGATATGCCGAACTACGGACATGAGGTTCTGCACGCATTGAAGAAAACTGGCGGGCGCGCCGTGGCCGTTACGGATGCACAGATTCTCAAGGCGCAGAAGGCCCTTGGGAAAGAAGGAATCTATGCCGAACCCGGGGCTGCGGCGTCATACGCAGGCGCACTCAAGATGAAGCTGGACGGAAGCGTTGTGTGCGTTATTACGGGTTCTGGGCTGAAAGACCCGTTTGCCGGTCTCCCTCGTAGAGGTTCGTGAGGTGCTCGTGAGATGGTCCAAGAGCTTTCAGCAGGCGCGGTAATCTTCAGGAACGATAATGGGCGGCGTCTGTACTTGCTTCTGCACTACGAGCGCGCTGGCGAGGCGCCGAAGGCGAAGGAGAAGCGCGCCCACTGGGACTTCGTTAAAGGCCATGTAGAGAACGACGAGACCATCGAACAGACCGTCTGCCGCGAGGCACAGGAGGAGACCGGGTTGAAGGACTTGACGTTCGCGAACGGCTTCGAGGAGAAGATTCACTACTTCTTCAAGCGCGGCCGCACGACTGTGAGCAAGGACGTAGTTTTCCTTCTTGCAGAAACGAAAAACGCGAACGTAACGCTTTCCTTCGAGCATGCGGGGTTCGTCTGGCTGCCTTACGCGGACGCGCTAGCGCAGACTACGTTCGAAACCGCACGGAGCGTGCTGCGCAAGGCAGAGGAGTTCTTGAACGTTGTTAAATAATACCAAGCCCTTCCACCGAAGCCCAAATCTTCGACAACTGTCGTAAATAGGCTTTTAAGCGCGCCTCGCCTAGTTTAGGAACCTATGGAGGCTTCGGCCTATGAGGTAGCAAAATAGGTGAGGACACAATGGCACTGTTTGAGATTGGTGCGGCAGCAACCGCAACCCTAAACCTAGGACTCGTGCTGTTGATCGTACCAGCATTGGCCGAATGGGCTAAGGTCAGGAAGGCCTCCGAAAAGGCGTACGCATGGATAGCCGCTGGCGGAGTATCGTTCGTACTCGCGGCGACCTTCGGCGCGTCAGGGGCACTGGCCCAGTTCGCAGGCAGCGCGGCATCGTCCGGCTGGCTGCTGTTCGACGGCCTCGGCTTCGTACTGGTATTGGTCGGCGCACTAATGGCGTTGTACAACTCCGTGAGCGCGTAAGGAGAACTCTTTTTGCGGCCGCTCGCAAAATTAACGCCAAACCTTTCTTTTTCTTCATTTGTTTTTCTAGGTCTAGTCGGCGCTCGAACGAAGGCCTATTTTATCGTGACCTTCATCGTCGTGCGATTAAACTTCCCGCACTGCTTGCAGAATATCTCTGTGGAGTATTCGCTGTCGTTCGCAGGCTTTACGTTTGTTCCAGGAATAAGCATCTCTACCTTGATGTCACCCGAGCCGCACCGTTTGCACGCCATATTTTCCATTTCCATTATCACACAACCACCCTATGCTTGTATACGTAGAAGGACTATATAAGCCTTTCAAGCCTATAAAACGCATGGTAAAGGCGTATTTTAAAGGTCTCGTATTGGAGGTTTTAGACGGCGTTTACGTGCCCCGGGAGGATACGGAACTGCTTGCCGAGACGCTTGATGTCAAGAATGTCAACGTTCTCGACGTCGGCACTGGTTCAGGTGCGCTCGCACTTTTTGCCGCGAAAACCGCTCGGCATGTGACAGGTGTTGACATCGACCCGCAGGCCGTCGTGTGCGCGACCAAAAATGCCGAGCTTAACGGCGTCACGAACGTAACATTCGTGGAAAGCGACCTCTTCGAACGGGTGCGCGGGCGTTTTGACGTCATTGCGTTCAACCCGCCTTATTTGCCCGTCACGGACGCGTGGGAGTCACGTACGTGGAACGGCGGGGCGAACGGGCGCGAGACCATAGAACGGTTTGCGAAAGGGCTGGGCGAACATCTTGCGCCAAAAGGACATGCGCTGGTTCTGGTATCTTCGTTGACAGGCCTGGAAGAGACGAAGAAGCTCTTCGTTGACCGCGGTTTTCACGTTGCCGTTGCCAGAGAGAAGAAGATTATGTGGGAGACGCTGTACGTTCTGAGAATCGTGCATAAGGATTAAAAGATTTGCGCGGACGTGTTGTGCATGAGAGGACGGGCAGAGTATGAGGGCGAGCCGGGGAGAGACCTATTCGAAGGGGTCCGGGCATCATCTCTTTATCCATGGGCCTCCGGCGATGCAGCTGCCGCGGCATTGCGTTTCGATAGCATGGAAGGCATGTCAAATACTGAAATAAAGAACGCCCTTTACCATGCTGATACAGGCTTGTTGCTCGGAGAAAGAGGAATAGGCAAAACGCGTTTTGCGAGAAAGCTCGCTTCCGAGATACCTTCAAGCTTTTACATTCTCGACAAAAATACCCTTGTGTACAAGGCGGTTAAACAGCCCTCCAGACCAGAACTCGTGATAGCTGATGATCTCCATTACCTTTTGCTAGCCATGAGGGACGGCGTTCTCCAGAATAACGGCTTACAAGACGAGAAAGGAGTCCTAAAGATGCTGCAGGACATCCAAGCAGAGGCCAGAGACGCGGGGGCAAAACTCATCTTCATTTCGGACGAAGGGCCTTCCGGACTCTCCTATAACTTCCAGAACAAGGACAACGAACGCGAGTTCCTTACAATGCTAACAGGCTGTGTGGCCACGCCGGACGACGACATCGTTCTGCAGAAGGCCCAGAGTGCTGATAAACACGGCAGCCACTACAGTGTCTTCAGGTTCAGGGACAATATATCCAACGAGGCCGCGCTGAACGTCAGAAGGGCGTTTAATATCACGGACGTTCCTTACAGAACTCTCAAAGGCTACTGGAAGCGAGAAGCCCTCCTCAGGTGGGAGCGTTTGGACGAGCGCGCTTCGCACCTTAACACCGAAATAAAGAAAATCGGGCAAGAACAGAACATGTTGAGAACCCCATATCTATATCCTGAATTGAATCCAGAATTGAAATTGGTGGCACACAATCCGAGCATGTGTAGAGAAAAGCTGAAGCAGATCAGAGAAAGCCTGGTGCCATTGCGTACTGAAAGAGATACCCTCGTGAGTCAGCGAGTGGGCTGGTGGCTCAGAGTGAACAAAGGCCATTCCTATCTAGTCTCGCCGGACAAGGAAGAACTGGTGCTCGGCGAAGGGGAAGAGTCTTTGGACATCGCCAATTTTGAGACAGCCACCACATCTTCGATTCGGGACCTGAAAGTGCTCCACGAAGAGTTCGGCGAGATAAGCAGAAAAACCTTGGATATAGAAATCGGGACGCGTTATTCTAACGGCTGGCTCTACACAGAACAGGAGGCGAAAGGCGTTTCGACTGTAATGAGAATGACGGCGTCTCGTCTGGCCGGGAAAGATTTCCTGAAGCTCGCTCGCGAACTGAAGGAAGCCAAAACAGAAGGCGAACAACACAGTGCGTTTCTTCATTACGAACTCGCCAAGGACTAGCGCTCTTTCCGCGTGCGCTCGGTGCGCCCGCGTTTCACATGCTGGCGTTTCGAGTGGTCCTCCTTGACGATGCGCTCGATGTGGTCCATCGCTTCGTCCACGACGCGCGCTAGATCGAACCCGTGCGCGTGTGAGATGAATGTTCCCACAGGTGTCATCAGGCGCGTTCGCACAGAGTACTTGTGGCGCTCGCCTTCGCTTTCATATTTCTTGAGATGTAGGAAAAAGTATTCGATTCCAGAGTAGATTCTCGCCAGTTTCTTCACGGTTTCGTCCACGTTTGAATGCAGCTTCTCGGACTCAAACGCGTCCAGTTCGTCAGCGCCAGTTATCTGCACGTAGACGCCTTCTTTGGGAGCGCGTGCTGCCATGACTTCGAGAATGTCCTCGCATGTAATGATGCCCACGAGTTTCCTGCCTTCTGTAACAATCGCGTATGAACACGATGCGTCGCCCATCTTCTTGGCAGCCTCTGCGACGTCAACGTCACCTCTCATAGTCAGCGGTGCCCTGTTCATTACAGTCGTGACGGAGAGTTTGAAGTCTTGCAGGTAGTCGCCCTTGCGGTCGCGTCTGCCTAGCGACTCCTTCGGACGCTCCAGCGAAACGAACGATGTCCAGTCTACTATGCCTATGACGTTGTCGCCGTCGACCACAGGCAATTTGCCTATGCCATGGTCGCGCATCATGGAGCGTGCCTTGCCTACGTCGTCTGCGGTCGTCATGGTTATCGGCTCGTTCATCACGTCTTTGACACGGCGTCCAAGAGGCTTTTCAGCGATGGCACGGAGGACCCCGCGGTCTGTGATGAGGCCTTTGTACGCGCCTTTTTCCAGAACAGGCAGCGCCTTGTGGCGGCCACTGATGAGCGCGGTTGCTGCGTCTGTCGCGTCAGCGCCGGCCGCGACTGTAGGGACGTGCGTCATGATGGACTTGGCTTTTGCGTTGATTGGGTATTCGCGCCGTGAGACGTCATCGACGAATACTATCCCCTTTACGTCGCCGTCGACGACAGGCACGGCTTGATGCGTTCGCAGTGTTTCCAGGAACTCGTGCAGCTCCGCTTCGGGGCGCACTGGTGCAACATGCTCGATGAACTTGTCTATGCGTGGCATGCCAACCTTTGTGAAGAACGGGTATTTAATCTATGCCGATTCGGCGTAGGCTGCTATAAGGGACCAGCCGCCCTTTGCAATAGGCAGCGCCCAGAAGAACGGTATCGACCATCCGGCAAGCAGTATCGCTGCCGTGAGCAGGTCTATCCAGCCCATCACGTCAAAATAGAACTTGCTCCACACGCTCACGCTTATCGAATAGACGCCTTTCAACAGGACGGCCCAGCCTATGATATGCAGCCACTGAACGGGGAACCATGCCGTGTGCCACAGCATGGCGCCGGCCAGTATGTCTGCGACTCCGAAGACGTATAGCGTCAGTGACATACGTTACGTGCGTATCGCACGCTTTTAAGCCTTTGTTCAGGGAGATACTGACATGACTGTGGTTGTCGTAGGCGCTGGCACAATCGGTTCTGTCGCAGTTAGACTTCTCGCCGGGCACGCGCGCACGCGTGTTATAGACCGTGACTTCATAGACGCACTGAATCTCGAAAGGCAGACTTTCTATGGACGTATAGACGTAGGCAAGTCAAAAGCCGTGGTGGCCGCAGAGAAACTTGGGGCAGACGGCGTTTGTGATGAAGTCACTGCGGACACTGTCGCGCGCCTAATAGGAAAACCAGCGCTCGTTCTGGACTGCACGGACAACATGGCCACGCGGTTCGTAATAAACGACTACTGTTTGCGCGAACGCGTGCCGTGGATATACGCCGGTGCAGTTGAAGACCGTGGTATCGTTTTCGCCATTGGACGAGAAGGCAAGCCTTGTTTCAGGTGCCTCGTTCCGCACGAGCCGGGCCCACTGGAGACGTGCGATTTGGAGGGCGTTGACGTG
>JACQIF010000019.1 GCA_016198635.1 Candidatus Aenigmatarchaeota archaeon | reverse complement strand
GGCATTCGCGGCGCTTGTCTTTGGAATAGTGATGGGCAACGCGCACCTGCTCACCGGGCCGCTCAAAGTCAAGGAGGACGTAACTATGAGGTGGAACCTGCAGCTGGCGCAAGAAGAGATAACGTTCTTCGTCCGCACATTCTTCTTTGCATTCCTCGGCATCATACTGGACTTCAGCACACTTTCCATAACAATGTTGCTTCTGGCATCGTCTGTCATAGCGGCCAAGGCTGCCGCGCGCTACGGTGCGGCAAGGATGCTTGCCCGCCTTAACAACGAGTTTGTCGCAGACGAGAAGATAGTGGCTGCGATGCTGCCAAACGGGCTGGCTGCGGCTGCAATGGCTTCGTATCCGGCCGCAGTAGGCATCACATTCGGCGGGGAGGACCTCTTTTTGCAGGTTGCGTTCATGGTCATATTCCTCTCCAACATCTTCGCGAGCGCCGCGATATTCTGGATAGAGAGACAGCGAGCTTGACGTTTGTTTGTTGTTACTAAACAGTTGTAGTAGTAGATATCTTTATATAGGGGCTCACCTATAGTTACCACTAGGTGGTCACAACTATGTACGTATCGGAGGGTGTGGAGAAGCTTTTCAGCGGGCCTGCGGGTCCGCGTGAGATGGCTCGTTGGCGCGCACTGTGCAGCGGCGAAGTGCCCCAAAAGAAGCCGGTGGTAAGGGAAGAGATAATTTCCGTCATAGCAGGCGGGCAGGTCTTCTACGTACCTGTTGAGGAAATAGGCAGGGACTACGCCAAGCTGACGCCAGTCGGCGGGATTAGGATGGGAACAGAAGCCGAGATTCGGGAAAGGGCGCAGTACAACGTTCTTCCTGGGCTCAATTAGTTCTTAGAGCCTGTATTTTGCAGGCCCATTTTATATATTCGGTCAAGACTTTCATCGCTTTCTGAGCGGTTACATATTCAGACCCAAATTTTTCATCATGCCGCGCATCTTCTTGTCGCCGCCCTTGCCCAACGCCCGCATCATCTTCCGCGACTGCTCGTATGTTTTCAGCAGCTCGCGGACATCCGCCTCCTGCACGCCCGCGCCGTTGGCGATGCGGCGCACGCGCGAGGCATCGATAACGTCAACGTCTTTCTTCTCCGCAGGGGTCATCGATCTTATTATGTGCCCGAACTTTTCCATTTTCTGTTCTTGTTGCTCAAGCGCATCCTTCGGTATCTTCGTCCCTATAAGCTTCCCCAATCCTGGTATCATCTCTGCTATCTGCGTCAGCGAACCGGCGCCTTTGACCTGTTTCATTTGATTATAAAACTCCTCCAGAGTGAACTCTCCGGTTGCTATCTTAGCGGCTTGCTTTTCGTCTATCTTTACCTCCTTGACCTTCTCAAGAAGGCCTTCAATATCGCCAAAGCCGATGAGCCGCGAGACGAAACGTTTTGCGTCGTACTCTTCCAGCGCGTCCAGACGCTCGCCAACGCCCACGAGACGCACAGGCGCTTCGGTTGCCGCGCACGCGGAGAGCGCGCCGCCTCCTTTTGCAGTGCCGTCCATCTTTGTTACTATAACGCCGGTAACGCCCACGGCATCGCGGAACGCGGTTGCCTGCGGGCCGGCCTGCTGGCCTAAATCTGCCGGAATAACGAGCAAGCGTTCGTCCGGTTGCAAAATAGAGTTTAACAGTTTGACTTCGCCTATCATCTCCTCGTTGAGTGCGTCACGTCCGGACGAGTCAACGATGACCACATCGTATTTGGAAACCTGCTGCAGAGCGGCGCGCAAAACTTTTGAGGATTCCTTCTCTGACGGGTCTCCGAAAACAGGGACTCCAAGAGATTTCCCTATCTGTGCCAGCTGTTCGTACGCGGCAGGCCTCATAGTATCGCACGCCACTAGCGCAGGCCGCAGCCCTTTCTTCTGGTAGTAGCGGGCCAGCTTTCCCGCTGTGGTTGTTTTTCCGGAGCCGAACAGCCCGACCAACAGGACCTTCGTTTTTTTCAAGGGCAGCGGCTTCGCCTCGGCTCCCAGGAACTTCACAAGCTCATCGTAAACGACGCGCACGACATGCTCGCGCTGCGTCGCGCCCGCAGGCGGCTTCTCATTGAGCGAGCGGTCCTTGATAGCCTGCGTGAGAGTGAAGACGAGCTTGACGTTCACGTCTGACGCCAGGAGCTCTCTCTGTATGTCTTTCGATACCTCATCGAGCACGTCACGGTCTATGTAGCCGCGGCGGGTGAGCTTATCGACTACACCGCGTATTGTAGAACCAAGTTTTTCAAGCACTTCTCGTGCACCTCAGGTATTTTTGCGAGGGAAGTTCATAGCAAACCCTTAATAGAGGTCTCACGCCAAGTTTATATATCCTGCTCACGCAGAAGAAAGATGGGCGTACCGACAGACGCACGGCCTATAATATTCTGGGCCATAGGAACGCTGCTCGTGCTATTCGGAGCCATGATAGCAGGGCAGGCCACGCCTGACGCGCTGGGCGCAACGACAGCGAGCTTCGCAGGCTCGATTCTCCTGGCATTCATACTGCTCCTCATTGGAGGGCTCTTCTGGATAACAGTAGCGTCGAGCATAAAGGACTGAACTTAGATCATTTTCTCTTCCAATATCAAATTCCCGCCTTTGAACACCCTTACGGTTCCGCCGCTCTCTGAAACCACGACAGCCACGGTGTCCGTGACCTTCGACATCGCAGCGCATGCGTGGTGGCGCGTCCCAAGACCGGGAAAGCTCACAGACGCAACGTCAGCGTTAAGATAACGCCCGCCTGCATGGACAAAGCCGTCATTGTCCAGAATGAACGCCCCGTCTATCTGTGCGAACTCTTTCAGCGTTTCTTTAAACCTGGGGTCAGTGACGTTGCGCATCTCGAGTGCGTGGCCGGCGAACGGGTTAAGGACCAACTGCTTGCTGCGCGACAGCACGGCATCGTGGTCTCCAATGAGAAATGCCGTGCCGATCTTGCGTCCCTCGCGACCTTCCTTGGCCAGTTCCTTCGCAATGTTCAGGACGGAGTCGTAGACAGAACTAACGACGCGCGTCTCTAGATCGCGTGTCGTGAATGCCATGAACTCATCGTTAATCGTGAATATGAACATCAGGCCTTCGAAACCTTCGCCCACGGACGAATCAGTAATACAGAAGACCTTGTCTCCAGGGTTGAGGAGTTTCTCGTTAACGGCTTCGAGGACAATCTGCCTTATCTGCATGACAGACGTCGGCGGCAGCCTTTTTATCTCCAGCGTTCGCGTTTCGCGGCGGACGACGCTGTTGCGCTCGCGCACGACGATAAGTTTTATAGGGACCTTCTCGTCGCCTGCGCCAAGACGACTAATGAATACCAGCGTGTTGGCGTTCGTGGCTTTGGCAATCTCCTGTGTCGCTGCACCAAGATATTTGTGTATCGTAACGTTCACCGCTGCCTAAGCGACGCCACACCCTAGAAGCAGTGCAGTTATTTGGACGAGCTACTATAAAAAGTTACGATGCCAGGACGTCGGTCTTGTTTATTTCGACTTCGCGCAGCGGGTATATCTTCGAAACGTCTGACTGTATCTTCTTCTGTAGATTCCCGGCGAGCATCTCTGTCACGAACGCCTCAAGAGTCAGCTGCGCGGCGAGAGCAGCCACGCTCGCAGAGACCTTCTTCGCCACCTCCGACTCTATGGTGGATTTCGTAGTCCGTATCGTCGTCCCTATGACCTTGACAACGAGGCGCTTGCCGTCCTGCAGCGTCACTACGTCACGCGTATCGATGCGCCTCGAGCGCCTGCGGATCATGCGCGACACGAAGTCCCGCGAACACTCATGGCCGTCGTACTCGCAGAGCACGCGCCGCCCGCTGATGTTAGAGACGCGGAAACGAATCTTGTAGTAGTACTTTGAAGGGTTCCCTGTGAGCGTCGCGGCGTTTACTACAACCGTACGGCCGGTGAGCTGGACGACGTCCGACGCAGGCGTCTCTGTTATGATGCGCTCGCCGAAGAGCTTCGGGGCAACCAGCTCGTACCACTCCTTGCCTTTCCATATGGTTTTTGCCGATGCGGCCTTCTGTTTCTGTTGCTGCGTTTCCTGAGCTTGTTCTGCCATAACAATCACTTAACCAGTAGTTTCGCCTGCTCGCGGTTGTATATCCACCCTTCGGGGAGGCGTCCCTTACGGACGTAATACTTCCCCAAGCGCCTTATCTTCGATTCCGTAATCTCCAGTCCGCGCATGGCAAACGGGTCGTGCTTGTGGACGGCGAGATGGGTCATTATCGCAACAGCACGTTTCATAAGGTTGAATAGGTCTTCAGGCATCTTGGGGTATATGCCGTTAGCAATCATGATTTCTGCTATGCGCTTGCCTGTCAGTTCGCGCACGTTCGGGACGCCGTACTCGTCGCGGAGTATCGAGCCAACGTCCGCTGACGAACGCCCTTCCTTGGCGAATTTCAGAACGAGCTGCTCCGTTTCGTCGGCTTTGTAACGAACCCATTTGGGAGACGTTTTCCGCACAGGGCGCTTCGAGCCTGATTTTCCATGCTTTCTTGAGTATATTCGTGCCATACGATTCACCGACAGATCCGCGCCCGTGCGAACACCGACGCGGTCTCAAAGGCTTTACACTCTACAAACAGAAGGTATTTAAACGCACTGTCTTGGATGTAGCAAGGGAAAATCTAGCTTTTTAAGCGGCGCCGGAATATATTTACGGTGTTGTTGTGGGCGTAGACATCTCCGAACTGCTGGTGAAGAAACCGTTCGCGCTCGAGGACTTGACGGGACGCAAGATAGCGATAGACGCGTTCAACGTCCTGTACCAGTTCCTGACGATCATAAGGCAGCCGGACGGCACGCCGCTGCGCGACTCAAAAGGCCGCGTCACGTCTCACATTTCCGGACTCTTCTACCGCACGATACGGCTGCTCGAGAACGGCGCCAAGCCTTGTTATGTTTTCGATGGCACTCCGCCGGCTTTCAAGAGCGCAACTACGGAACAAAGACACGCCGTACGCGCAGAAGCGCGCGAGAAGCACGCTGCGGCCCTTGAACGAGGCGACCTACAAGAAGCGCGCAAGTACGCCGTGTTAGGGACGGGCCTGACTGACGAGATTATTGCATCCTCAAAAGAGCTATTGGAAGCGATGGGCGTGCCTTACGTTCAAGCTCCGTCAGAAGGCGAAGCGCAGGCCGCTGCGATGGCCGCACGCAACGACGTTTGGGCAGTTTCATCGCAAGACTATGATTCGCTGCTCTTCGGCGCGCCGCGGCTCCTCCGCAACATAGCTATCGGCGGGAAACGCAAGCTGCCGGGCAAGCGCGTCTACGCAGACGTCGAACCAGAGATGATAACCTTGGACGAAACTTTGAAGGCGCTGGACATAGACAGGGAACAGCTCGTTGCGCTAGGCTTGCTCGTAGGCACTGACTTCAACCCAGGCGGCTTCAAGGGCATAGGGCCCAAGCGTGCGTTAGCGCTCGTAAAACAGAAACGCACGCTGGCGCATGTGTTGGCAGGGCTGGAATGGAAATGGGAGACGTCGGCGCAGGAGATTCTCGAATTCTTCCTCGAACCGCCGTCTGTGCGCACGGACCTCAAATGGAGGGAGCCTGACGCACGCGAGCTGACGCGCATTCTAGTGGAAGAGCATGAGTTCGGCCGCGAACGCATTGAGAGCGCAATAAAGAAACTAGAAGAGGCGAAAGGCACGCAGGGACGCCTGGACCAGTGGGTGAAGAAGTGAACGAACGCGACGTGATAAAACTCATAGATGATATGGGCAAGCGGCTTCCGCATTTTCCTGACGGCAGAATAAACTATACGACGTCTGCGTCGGCTCCCGTTGTCGTAGTATTTGTCAGGTACAAGGACAAAATACTCTTGCTCAAAAGAGGCGACCGCGTTTTAACGTACAAAAACAAATGGCAGACTGTCGCAGGCTACTGGGACGAGCCTGTGCGCGCACGCGAGAAGATTCTTGAAGAGCTTCGGGAGGAGATAGGCATACGCAAACGCGACATCGCTTCGATGAAAATAGGCGCTGTGCGCAGGGATACGGACGCTGCGATAGGCAAGACCTGGAT
>JACQIF010000016.1 GCA_016198635.1 Candidatus Aenigmatarchaeota archaeon | reverse complement strand
GTGCGCCGCATCTTTCGTACCGTTAACGTGCGCTTGTACTCTTCCGCCACCGGCACAAAGTCCAGTTTTATCACAGAGTCCACGATGAACTCTATTACGCCAGAGCCGCTCAAACCCTCTGACTCTTCGGGTATCGTTCCCGTCACGAGAGCAGTGACGCCCGTCTCCTTTATCTTCTCCACCATCGACATCAGCGCCACCTTGGCCAGGTACTCGTCCTGCACGAACATCTCTATCATCGACTCGGAGTCTATCACGAGCCGCGAGGCCTTGTACTTCTTGACGGCCTCCATTATGTCGTCCAGAAGGTCGGAGATGTACGCCCGCACGAGGCGGTTTATGTCATCGGCGCTCTTTGTTGGAAATATGGGTTTTAGGGAGATTATCGCAACGGCCTTTTTCTTCTCCAGTGCGTCCATGTCCCAGCCGAACATTTCCTTGATGTCCGCCTTGATGTCGTCAGAACTCTCCTCTGTGGTGATGTAGACGCCTGCTTCGCCTTTCCTAGCGCCTTCGTAGATGAACGATGAGGAGAACGCTGTCTTTCCTGTGCCTGTCTTGCCTGTGATGAGGTTGACAGAACCCTTGAAGAAGCCGCCCCCGATCTTTGGGTCAAGGCCTGTGATGCCGGAGCTTACGCGTTCCACCATGTTTCACGACTAGGCGAGGCCGCAATATAAACCTTAGAGAGTTTGCCTCTGAGCTACCTATGATTCAGCTTCCTTACCTCTTCGTCGTGCATCTTCCCTATGCGTTTCAGGGTCTGCTCGGTTTCGTGTCTCAACCTGCGCAGCTCATTCTTCCGTCTTCTCTCTGCCCACCATGCACGGATCGGTTCCGGCAGCAACGATTTCCTTGGAGGCTTTGCCATCGGTACTTTTACCTGTTGCGGGGTTAGCGTCACGGCCGGTTTCTGATGCTGCCAGAACAACCTCGGCATTTTTATGGCCGGGAGTTTGGGTTGTTGGACAGGACGCGCTACTTTGTCCTGCTGTGCGACGGGCTTCTGTACATGAAGAACCTTTGATTTATTCCGTGTTCCGGTTCCACGCAATCTTTGTAATAAGCCAGAGACCTTTTTCGGGAGAGAGCGCTGCTGCGCACTCATACCCTGTTTCTTAGTATCCGGGCTCCATCGCAGGCCCTCTTGCCGTGCGGTTATGGCTTTGACGCGTACGACAGGCTTTCCAAAAAACCAATGCCTCTTATTTGTGCCCGCTTTCTGCGTGCGTGCGGGCATAACAAGCGGTTTTGGAAGCGTGAGTTTTGGAACTACGGCCTTTGGTACTGCAGCTTTCGGTTCAGCCTTTGGCAGCTTGAACTTATTCAACAGTTGCCCTATTGATAGAACCGGTTTCTTCAGCTCTGCCTTCTTTGGTAGAGAGATTGGTTTTACCACAGGCTTCTGTACTGTAGTTTTTTGCGTCGCTCGCCTGAACAGACCGAACGCGATTGGCTTTGCCACAGGTTTGGCGACCTGCGGGCCGATCTTCTGTTTTGTAGAATGTTGTGTCCATCTATGCGTCGCAGCCTTGAAATTGGCCATAAATGCTTTTGTAGATGCTGGAACTTTGCGTACTGCGCCTGTGTAGAACAGAAGGAAGTACTTAGGGTTCAGCCGCGAACGCATCAGCACGCGCAGTTCCGCCTCGCCACTCTTTATCTTGCCTCTGGTCGATACAATCTTGTCCTGTTGCTGGAACATCAGCTGCCTGAACGTCGCCTCGTCGATGATGCGCTTGAAGTACTGGTGTTCTGCCTGGACGCGCGACTCCACGAACGCGGACTCCTGTTTCTTTAGCTCTTTTAGCGTAAGGCGCAGCTGGCGATATGGCAGCGCAATCTGCGTCACTGCGTAAAATGCCAACAACACGAATGCTGCGCCTGTTGCTATCTCTTCCCTGTTTTCTTTCAGGAATGCCTGGATGCGCACGCCGAGTATTTCCACGGCTGTTTGGCTCACGTCCGACGCGGCGGCCTGTATGCTTGTCTGAAGCGTTTGTATATTGTCGTTCTCGACGGCTTCCCTGGCGTTTATTAGGCTGCTTTCCGCGCCTTCGAGCCTCTTCTCCAGCGCTTCCGTGCGCGCACCCGCCGACTTGTATTTGCTTATCTCCCCGCGTATCTGACGCACAGCATCGCTCAGTTCCTTTATTTTGGTGACCAGTGGGCTCTCTTCAACGACGACCTTGAAGTCCTTTACGTTGGTTTTGTCCCCAAGGGCGACCGTTACGGTTATCACATATGTGCCTGGTGGGGTGTTCAGCGGCACGCGCACGTCTATGCGGAAGGACCGCGCCTCGCCAGCGCCCACTTCCAACACGTTCACGGTCTTCACCTGGCAGCACTCGCGCTCTGTGGTGATAGTAAATGACAATGGGACGTTGCCTTTGTTCGTCACGCTTGCGGTTACAGGCGTCTCCTCCCCCTGCTTCAGGCGGAGAGCCGCCTCGCTCAGTTCGAACGTGAACTCCTTGACCTCTTCGCCGACCTTGACTATTTCCTTAACTACCTGTGTCTCGGCCGCGGCACCACCCCCGCCGTCTGCACC
>JACQIF010000015.1 GCA_016198635.1 Candidatus Aenigmatarchaeota archaeon | reverse complement strand
GGTTATTACGATTGTGATTATGAATACTAATGTATTTAGGAACTATCGTCTATTTCTTTTAATAGTTGCGGGCTTCTTCTTTTCCTATCGAGTAATAAGTGATTGAAACTGAAGTATATCCCCTTGTTTCCAGGCTCGGCGGAATATCAGTATAGTAGCGATAACACCCGCGAAAAGAGAAACCCACTGAATATATCTAAGGGCCGAAGGTGATACCACAGCAGAACCGAAGAAAACATAAGCGAGTGAGATGCCGAGGGCCCCGACGAATTCTCCCGACGTCAGTTTCCCTCCACCCATCTTACAACCTCAACCAAAACGATAAGATAGCAACCGTAATGAAGAATACTGAGAGTGAGAAGTGGTGGCCTAGTATCTCAAAGTTGAGGAAAATTCCTTTTAGGTAGTCGCCACTGAATCCCTCTACGATATTTCCGGCTACGTATGAGAAAATTGCTCCTATGAATAGGTACATCCATCCATTGATGAAAATTGATATTATAGAATCCGGGATGCCTAGAAGCGTAGCTCCTACGACGCCAACTATTAAAATTGTAAACCAGCGCTCGGAGTCGAACCTCATGGTAGTCTTTGGTAGGGAAACTTTAAATTGACCTTTTAGCAAGACCAACGTCTTTTTGAGACAACGTTTCTTTCAGAATCTCCCTAACATCCTCCTTCTGTAGGAGTTTCAGCAATGCCCACTCCATCTCCGGGGTCAGCATTCCGCGCTTCCGTTCCCCAACTTCCATCGCCGTCTTGTCGTCCAGAGGCAGCATGCAGCGGTGGCACAGTTTCGCCACGGCCTGATTAACGGCTTCGCAGCGGGCGCACTTCTTCTGGACGTGTTGCACGGCGTCGGGCTTCTTTATTCCGTTGGCCTTCAAGATGGCATCGTCGACGTCGCGCATGGACATATGGACGTAGATGCGGGGCATATTGGAGCCTATGACCCACCCCGCGTAAGAGCATTGCTGGGGTTCTGTTATCTGGTTGGCCAGCTCGGTCATGCGGGAATGGCGGAAGGCGTGCGGGTTGACCCGTTTTTTAACGTTCGCCCTTGACGCAAGCCGTTTGAGCTGTTCCCGCACGGCGCCGTACCGGAGGCGGTTATGGGCCAGACCGTCTTTCATCTTCGTGTCTGTCCATAGCCAGGCGTCGGGGTTATCCTTGTCAGGATGTGCGCGAATCCATTGCGCGAGGATGGTCGCCGAAGTGACGAGCCTGACCTTGCGGCGGCCTGTCTTGCCGTGCGGAACGAACAGGACGGCGCCGTAGTCATCGAACGTGACGTCTTTCAGGCGCGTAAGAAGGAACTCGCTGATTCGCGTGGCGCTCTCGTATAGGGTATGTATCAAGGCAATGTCCCTGATGTTCCTCGCAGCGGATGCGAGAGACTCTACCTCTTCACGTGTTAGAAGCTGCTCCGGCTGTATCCTGCTCGTTTTCTTGAGATTCAGTTTAATCTCTTCTACTTCGGGCGGGTATTTCTTCGACTGCCACGAGTAGCCGCGGGACCACTGAATGGACTTTTTAAGGGCTACGAGCATTCCGTGGACGGTGGCTTCGCTGTAAGGCATTCCATTGTCCATTCTATAAGTCTTCATTACTCCGACCAGCATATCGACATCTTCCTTGGTCAGGTCCTCGAAGGAGGCATCGTCCATATGCGTTCGCATTATCTTGGCCAAAGTCCACAAGTCGTTTCCGTAGAACAGCACTCTTGTGAGGCTCGGTACGCGCGCTCTCGCCACTTTCAAGAAACAGAGGATAAACTGACGGTTTCTGTCGCTTATCACATTCGAATAGTCCCGCGGCTTGCCCGTGCGGCTAGTAACGACCTCACCGTGCAGTTTCCGCATCAAAGCCTCGAACCGTTGTTCGATGTCATGTACGTTACGTTCCATGCTTACTTAGGTCTCCAGACCCTATATAGTCCAGACCCAGTGAGTCAAACAAAAAGCATGGTCCCGGGAGCGTGAACTTCGAGAACCGCTACGTTCGTCGTAAGGGTTCTGGGGGCGCACGCATGTGCCCCTAGTTTGAACACGCGACCCGCCGGTTTCTATTTTTGAACAACTGCTGTTCTTCGCACTCTGCAAGTACGATTCTACAGCCGGCTGCTCTATGTGGCGGAGCTTTCATCTTTTGATAGAGCTTTTGTTTGAGCTGCTCCCGAAAGCTCTACCGCTGAGCTACCCCGGGACTAGAGAACTCTGTCAGAGAAGCTTAATATACGTTGTCTCAGCCCATGTTTCTCTTGCTACCTACCGTTAACTCGTTGGAGTGCACGCGGTACGGCCGCCCGGCGCGCTCGCCTTCCACTATTGCCGACGGCAACAGGAACCGGTCGACGCTGCCCACAACAGTCGAGATGTGATAGTGGACGATCCGCGTCTCGGAAGGCTTCATCTCCTTGAACTTCCAGAGCAGCTCCGTTCCGACATCGACGAACTTCGCTTTTTCAGGCTGCACTTTAAAGTCCTTGTGCACGCGCGCGACCGCAGGCGCGAAGTCGCGCAGCGTGACATTCTTCAGTATGGAGGGGGTGGTGTTTTTTACCTCAATCGCTACTGCGAACTCCTGAATGTCGTCCTTGTGCTTCTTGGAACTCAATACCATCTTGCGTATAGTCGGGCGCCTCGTCGTAAGGTAGAACTGATAAGCGGCGTAAATGACTACAGTCAGTATTACGTAGAAAGGCCAGTAGTGCACGTTGTACGATACGGTTTTTGTTTCTCCAGGACGCAGCGCCACGGGCCATGCGTACACGACTCCCTTCTCATCCTTTGCTACGATGGCATCAGGTGCCGATACAAAAGCATTGAACGGGCGTGCAACAGACGCTGTGACAGTTTCTATGGCCTCGACGTTGCCCCTGTTGTACAGGGTCGTTTGACTGGAGAAGACAAAGACGCCTTTATGTTCATCCGTGTTCTTGTCGACGATTTGCAGCCCTTCGACTGTGAAGCTTTTGTCAAGAGTGTCAAGCAACACATCGTCTTTTGTGAGCGTTACGCGGACGTTGTAAACCCCAGGGCTTATCTTGTTGTCTATCTGAAGCTCGCGTTTCAGAACAGCCTGCGCCCCTCTCACAAGCGTCACCCTTTCGCCGGCGAAAGCGAGCGTCTGCGGACCTGTCACATCGATGGCAACATCGACGTTGCGGAAAGGTTCTGTTCCCACGTTCTCGAGAGTGGCTGTGAAAGCGAGCGTCTCGGACGGGCCGACGTTGTTGTCCGTGAACGCTATCTCCTTTACTGCTACCTTGTCAACGCGCTTAACGATGAGGCAGACATTTGTCTGCTCCTTGAGGTCCTTGTTGGTGTCGGAAAAAACAGTTATCGGTATCTGGTAGAAAGCGGCCGGTGCGTCCGTGGGCGCAATGGCTGTGAGCGTAAAAGTGCCGCTCTGTTTGGCACCAAGCGTGATTGCGGTGTTGTCGAAGATGACCCAGCTGCGCTCAGCGCCCAGTGCAGTGATGCGGATCGTGTCTATGGCAGCCTGCTCGTTCGTGACGCTTATCGAATATTTGCCCGGCGTGACTGCGCAGGACTGGTCAGAGCTTATGGTGAGACCGGTGCCAGCGCTTACCGGGTGCGCCGCGAACAGCAGTACGAGCAGCATGAAAACTATTTTACGCATAACTACACAAACGAGCCGTTCAGAATATAAAGATGCTCTCGTGCCTAAACCTTGAACTTCGCCACGTGCTCTATCAGATCTGCGTTCGTCATTACGGTCTGACGGCAGCAGAAGCGCTCCAGGCCGAACGAGTCCAGAAGATCCTTGGGCTTCTTGCCCTTCTTCAGGCCTGCCTTATAATCGTCCCAGAACTGTGCGACGGGCTTACCGCACGAAAAACAACGAATTGGTATCATCATAGTTCCAACACCTCTACGGGGTTCGCTCCACGTATTGCAATTTCACCTGCATGTCTACGCGTCAAATCGTATAATGCGGAGTCAACATTGACTTGCCGCGCGTCAATTTTTATGCATGAAACCCTTTTTTCTTTCATATGATTCCATAATTTGCGATATAAGATAAACTCCCCGCTACCATCTGCAAATTCGTGCAAGAGTTCCATTGGCGTTAGTGTCATAGTACCGTCTTTGTATTCCATAATTTCATTACCTCTTGCTCCTCTGCTTGTGGCGTCGCGGTCCGGCTGACGAACGCGAAGGCTTGTGAGGCTCGTTCCTTCGTGGGTCGCTTACCAGCAGTGCGCGGTCGTATTCGTCGAACGTCTTGCGCAGCGCACGGGAACCTTTGCCTGCAAAGGATAAAAGCGCATGTGCTATCGCCTGGCGTGCCGCTTCGGCCTGTCCGACAGGGCCGCCGCCTCGGACGTCAACTTCTATGTCAACAACCTTCGCTATATCATCCGCTAGTACCAGCGGTTCCATGACCATAAGTCTGCGCATCTCTGGTTGCATGTGTTCGACAGGCACATTGTTTATCTTAACAGTACCCTTGCCTTCCCGAGCCAAGGCTATGGCAACAGCTTCCTTTCTCCTGCCGATTGTGCGTACGTCCATTCAACCACCGCGTATACTCTTGGATACTTCCGCGAGCGTTACATATTTGTGGGTCAGCGGCTTCTTCGCAAGCTGTTGGCCGCTGGCATTGATTGGGTTTCCCGCATAGACGCGCAGTCGCCGCAGCGCATCTCGTCCACGGGCCTGTTTGTAAGGCAGCATGCCGCGCACACCGCGCTTGATTATGGCTTCGGGAAGCGTTGGGTAGAAAGGCCCGTGGTGGGGATCACCGCGCTCGCGCTTCTCCCTGTACAGGGATAAGACCATCTCCGGTCTGCCTGTTACGACAGCGCGTTCTGCATTGATTATGACTATATTCTGACCATTGAGGAGACGTTTGGCTACATTGGAGCAGACGCGGCCCATTACCTGTTCCGCCGCGTCGACAACAACCCGTTTCTCCCCTGCTTCTGCCATAGAGATCACGCTATTATCCTGACGTTCTTCCCTTCAGGGTTCTCGTCAACCAACTCTTTTATGCTTAACGGCCGCCCGCCTGCAGCGCTTATTTTTTGGACCGCGCCCATCGAGAATGTAAGAGCAGCGACATCCACACGTGCACGGAGCATTCCGTCCCCGAGGACCTTTCCGGGAACAAGCGCGATCTCGCCGTCTTTGATGTTGCGTGAGATGGATGACAGGTTCACTTCTGCCGTCTGCCGCGAAGGGCGCTCGAGCCTTTCGGCTATATCCTTCCACAACGGTTTCTTCTGCTTGCGCAACGTGCGCACAAGCGCTGTTACCAGCGGATTTGTTGGCCCTGTTCTTTTTACCATTTCATTCGCCTCGTTTATTTCTTGCTGATTATCTTTACAGTGGTGCGGGAGGTCGGAGCTTCACTTTTCGCGTTTACTTACCGCCTTTGGCGCGAAAAGGTTTGAACCGACGAAGGCACTAAGCCACCAGGTATCCTAGCGTCTCCCGAAGCGCTGCTCCGGAAGTGTTCTGTGCTTTTCCGCACCTGAGCATGACCTGTTATGCTCCTAAGCTTTGCCTGCTTAGACAGACACACGCGTGTGCGTCTCTGTACATCTGGCCCCATTGACCGCTAGGGCACTCCCGCTTCCGTAATCTGCGGGGCCGTGTTATTTTATACTTATGCGTATTCGGAAACCTTCTCCTCGAACGTCTTTGCCTTGGACTCCAGCACGTCCAGTGCCAGCGTCACTATCTGCTCGGGTGTCAGGCCGCAGACGCTCTCCACGCGGAATTCGAATGTCATGGAGGAGCCGGCTGTTTTGGGATCGTACTCGTATGACGCTATCGCGGCCTGCCATTTGGCGTGATCGACGCCGCGCCCTAGGCGTGCAACAGCTTCCAATTCAACTTTCTGCCCTTCCATGAGCAGCACGAGCGGCATCTTGTCATACATGACGCGCACGTCATCGTTGTTGCTCTTAAGGTCCTTTGCGTACACTGTTCCAGGACCTTCCTTTTTTAGCACGAACACTACCTCGCACTGCACGCAGCCCTTGCCCTCGCAAACGCACTCTTCGCGCAGGTTCATTTTTTTAGGATCGAACTGCAAAGGAACAAGCGCCAGCCGGTGGGCCAAGACTTCGTTGTATATAGCCGAAGAGTTTTCACGCACGTCCGTTTCATCGATGGCAAGCGTTGAAACTTCTCCCATCATCGCGCGCCTTAACGCGTTGGCGAATGGCGGGTCTATGCCTTCGATTGTGAAATTCATCTTTTCATTCGCCTTCTTGCCTACCTTGATTTTCATAACTTACCGAACCTCCTGATTAGAGTCTTCTGCCCCGGCGGCCTCCCTTCTTCCGTGTTGTGTCGTGCGGAACTGGGGTGACGTCTTCGATGTCGCCTATGCGGATGCCCGCGCGCGCTATCGCGCGTATAGCCGGCTGCGCTCCCTTCCCAGGATTTTTGGAAAGGTGTCCTCCCGGAGCGCGGATCCTGATGTTGAGCTTTGTGATACCTTTTGACTTGGCTTCCTCGACCGCGCGCTTCGCGGCGAGCATTGCCTGGAAAGCGTTGCCCTTGTCCCTGTCGTTCTTTGTGACCATTCCGCCTGTGCATCTGGCTATCGTTTCCGCACCTGTTATATCCGTGATATGGATTATGGTGTTGTTCGCCGACGAGAATATGTGCGCGACGCCTATTTTGTCAGTCATATCATCGCCTCTTCACGTCCACGCCGACGATCTTTATCCGGTCCTCGAGCTCCTTTGGGACTATGAAAGAAGGCCAGACGATGCGCTTGGTTCCGAGGACGACGTGGCCGTGGGTTATCATCTGGCGCGACTGTGCGAGCGTATTGGCCATCCCTTTCTTGAAAAGGATCGTTTGGAGTCGTCTGGAAAGGACGTCGTTGACGTTGAGGCCAAGGACGTCATCGATGTTCGATTTGTCGCCGACAAGGCTGATCCTTGACACACGCGCGATAAGCTCTTTCTGGCCCTTCTCATTTTTTGTGGCGCCTGTTTCACGCGCCTGTCGCCTGAACGCGCGGAGTATCGACTCGGCGCGCCTCAACTCCCGCGTGCGCCTCAGGCCGAACTCCTTGAGCAGCGCTTTCTCTGACTCGATGCGCCGTTTGTCCCACGCTTTCAACGGGCTTTCAATGCGCGATCGCTGCTGTTTCGGGTCTCCCATGAATCATCAACTCCCTGAAGGGAGGCTTAAAATCGCAATTTTATTGTCTCCCATGTATCATCACTTCTTCTCTTCCTTTGCCGCGGCTCCGGGCTTTGCCTTCGCACGGACGACGCCTACGCTGCCGCTCTTGCGGAAAGACGAGCGCGTGCTTTGACCTCGCACAGGCTGCCCGAGTCTGTGGCGCCAGCCGCGATACGAACCGTACTTCTTCAGGTCTGCGAGACGCTGCCGCAGCGCAACGTCCAAGTCAGATGCCGTAAGGTGCAGTTCCTTGCCCGTCTCGGGGTCCT
>JACQIF010000014.1 GCA_016198635.1 Candidatus Aenigmatarchaeota archaeon | reverse complement strand
CCTCATACTCCAGCTTCACAGGCCTTTCCATATACGAGGCAGCCACTTTCCTGAATATCCCCAATAGTTTTTTCTGTTCGCTGGTTCCGTTCATTTCGTTTGGCTTCCCGTTCGTGACGCCTACAGGACCATAGAGGTAATCGACGTAAGAGCCGTTCTCCACCCTCGTGTAAGTATCGTAGACAAAAAGGGGTTTGCCACCGGTGCCCTTCTCGCACATATTTTGTTTCAGCGTTCCCGTTACGTCCGTCAAGCAGCCACCCCGGCGTCTTTTTCAATGCTCCTCATGAGCTCTGCGAACTCGTCCGGGTTGAGCAGCGGACGCCGGAACGCACCGCGGTTTTCGACTGTTATGCGCGGGCATGCCGTGTTCACGTACGCATCTACGTTCACGCCGAGGAGCTTGTCAGGCGTGATGCGGTCCATGGTAAAGACCCATGCTTTGCGCCCCAGGCGCCCGAGGCGCTCTTTGATGACAGTTGGGTCCACGAAGTGCTGGCCAGGCTTCGCCGAGACGAGTATTGCGAACGTTCGTGCGTCACGGGCGAGCGCAAGCGCCGCATAGCGCTGTTTGAGGAACTTTGTGTAGTCTGGGCGTTCGAGAACCCCACGTTCGAGGTCCAGCACGAAGAAAGGTTTGTCTATGCGCAGGCCAACCCCAAGCGGGTGGAAGTGACCCGAACCGACGAACAGGAAAGCGTCGACGTTCTTGTCGACAACGAGCGCGCTTGAGACGTTGCATCCGAGAACCTGTCCTTCCAACAACGAGCCCTTTCCGATGTACGCTCGTTGACCCTTGGACTCCAGGAAAGCCTTAGCATCTTGGAGAATGTGCAGGAAGTTAACGGACGACAGCAGACCGATGCTCTTGTACTCTGATATTTTCTCGTACTCTTTTTCGAGTATCGGCTTTACGTCAGCATCGACCTTCCAGATGAAGTAGAGTGTAGGAATGCGTTCGTTGACGCCAAAGTCCGAGTGTCCGACGTTGACGAGCAGATCGCAGCCCAGACTCTCCGCCTCTGCGTCGCGCAGGTCGCAAGCGCCGTAGCACGGTTCGAGAGACATAAAGGCGCGCACGCCCGCGGCCTCAAGTGCGTCCAGTATGTCCTGCGCTTTCATCAGCAGGCCCTCTGGTACCTGCACGAGCACGCGTTTCGCCCCTTTAGTCTTGACCGCGTCCACGAGTTCGCGTATGTTGTCTACCATGGAACATAGCTCGAAAGGAACTAATTTAAAGGCTCCTTGAGCGGAGCCCAAATTAACCTGTGTTTTTTGCGCTATAACGACGAGAAGAAGTATAACCACAGTCCAAACAATCTATCGGAGTTGAAGGTTCTGGGGCCATAGCGTCCATATACACTATAAATATTTTACCGTATAAGCTAACACAATAGTTCGCGCTCAAAAAATGCAATTTAAAGCTTATATAGTTATCATCGTATAATGGTAACAGTGATTTGATGTCTGAAATACAAGCTATCCAAGAACTCTTCGATCGTCGCGACGCGTTAGGCCTCGTTCTCGAACCCGTAGCAGAAGGCGTTTCCTATCTCAAAACAACCAAGCCAAAGAAGCTCCCAAAGGGCTTCCGCGATGATTGGGGTACGAACTACGTCGCTCGCACAAACCACAGACAGCAAACTTTCCTTGCACAGGCTTATGGTGAAGCGTCAGAAGGCGACTTCTCGGTCGTGTCGTTTGAGACGACTCTAGAACAGGCCAACACAAACCCAGCGTTCCGCGAACCTATCGTAAAAGGTTGGTTGCACAACGCTGAAGTTATCAACGTAGAAGGAAACTATGCAATCTTCAGGCCAACCGTGAAGCCAAAGTCAGGCGGCGTCTTCGCTTACGAAGGAACGCGTGTCCCAGTCAAACTTAACACTAACGATTTCGTAGACACTCTCGTCTCTGGTGGTATGCCAGCGCCAAAGCATGACGTCGCTCGCGGTGGCGTCTACAACCCAGAACAAGACTTTAGCTCTGTCGGGTCCTATTGGCGCTCTGGTGAGCGGCGCCTCGGTGCCTATGCGAGCAGGCCCTCGCTCGCGAATGCTAGGGGGCTCGCCGCCTTTGAAAAAGTGAAACCAGAGGTCGTGCAGGTCGGTCGTCGTGAGCTTGACGCATTGAGACGCGACGCTGGACGCTACAGGGCGATTGCGCCGCAGCTCGAAGAGTAAACGCATTTTAGTGAAGTCTCACACCCAACCAGCGACAGCTCGGGCTATACGTCTTTCCATAGTTCGGGAAACCGACATGAAATACAGCGGCGATAGTGAGTAGAGAACCGAAAGCTAAAGCCGCAGTGGAGTCACGTGACTCTTGGATGGAAGGGCTACGCTAAACCGCTCTGTCAGGTCCAATTGGCACTCTGATGAGAACGACCGGCCACGTCGTCGTCAACGGCGCCTCAATGCCAATGGACGCGGAACGTCCAGCATAAATGCGAACAGGCCCTCGAACGCGAAACGTCTTTGTGGCGAGCCAGCAAGACGCACGATTGATAGGGGGCTCGCCGATAGCCCGAGCCGCTAAAGGTGAAGATGTTGAAGACATACAAGCGCCTTTACGGAAGTATCTGTTCCGTGGAAAACCTTTACACCGCTTTCAGGAAAGCGAAGAAAGGGAAAACCAGAAAGTGGTATGTCAAGAAATTTGAGTCAAGCCTGCATGCGGAGATAATGAAACTACACGAAGAGCTTGC
The DNA here is from genome assembly GCA_016198635.1 of Candidatus Aenigmatarchaeota archaeon. GTDB lineage: Archaea > Aenigmatarchaeota > Aenigmatarchaeia > PWEA01 > JACQIF01 > JACQIF01. The sequence continues at coordinate 6,304 of JACQIF010000014.1, read as the reverse complement.
CGCCCAAACATACGAACCACAAAACCTAAAGAGGTTTGTTATACGCGACCCGAAGACGCGCGTCATCCACGCTTCGCACTTCCGCGACCGTGTAGTGCATCACGCGTTATGCAACGTCATAGAACCCCTCTTCGACAAAACGTTCATCTACGATAGCTACGCGAACCGAAACGGCAAAGGAAATCTCGCCGCGCTTCAACGCTTCGATGAATTCCAAAGGGAGGTCTCGTCGAACGGCAGATTGTGTAGTCGCGGGGGGGGGGCGCAGGCGGAAAGATAACAACCTAGTTGTCGGCTACGTCCTCAAAGCGGACATTAAGCATTACTTCCCGAGCGTCGACCACGCCGTTCTTGTAGGCATAATAGTACGTAAGATAGGCGACGAACAGGTTCTGTGGCTGGTAAGAAAAATACTAAGCCACAACGCTACGAACTTGTCGCGTGGAATGCCCATCGGCAACCTTACGAGCCAGTTCTTCGCGAACCTCTATCTCAACGAGCTTGACTACTTCGTTAAACACGAGCTTCGAGCGAAATACTACATTCGCTACGTGGATGATTTTGTGATACTCGATGCGTCCAGAGAAAAGCTCTTGTCGTGGAGGGGCGTAATAAATGACTTTCTGCGGGGCCACCTCAAACTGGAGCTACACGAAGAAAAGTCGCAAGTTTACCCATTACACAGAGGCATAAACTTCCTCGGCTTCCGAATGTTCTATCATTATAGGCTTCCAAAGAAAAGTAATCTCCGCAAGCTTGAGCGACGGATGCTCGGACTGGAGAAGGCGTATAGAAGCGGTGAGACGTCTATCGAAGAAATTGCAGAGAGTTTTGACGGATGGTTGGCTTACGCAGAGAACGGAGACACTTTTCTGTTAAGGAGAAGCCTGATAGAAAAGTTCAATCGTCTTTTGGGCGTTAATCTACAGAACCATTCAAAGAAAGCGGAGATTGCATAAACCGAAGAGTGGAGAATTCTGAAATTGTAGGAAAAGGGTTTAGGACCTACTTTATCAGCGTCTGCAGCGCGGCCGTATAGTCGAAGTGGCTAAGTTGCGCAAGCGCCTGTGAGAAGTAGAAGAACGCCAGCAGGCCGGCAGCAAGCAGAACCGCGCCACGGACAAAGCCACGTTTATGGAGGCCGTATACAAGTCCCAGCGCAAAACCGCCTATATGCGCTGCGAACGAGATGTTGCTGTCTGGTGGGGGCGCGATGAACAGCAAAACATTCGTAACTATCATCGCTACTCCGACGAACAGCAACGGAACTGGCACGATCCATGGATACGCGACAAAATCGAAGGGTTTTATGAGCATCGCCGCGCCCATCAGCGCGAATATCGCGCCCGAGGCCCCTATCGACAGCTGGTCCGATGCGAAAACTGTGGCAGAGAGGAGATTCCCGGCTATGCCGCCCATTACGTACACGAACAGGTAGTCCCGTTTTCGTATCTCCGTTTCGAGCGCCCCTCCGAAGAAGGAAAGGGCCAGCATGTTGAGGGCGAGATGGGCCACTGAACCATGCAAGAAAAGGGACGTTACTACCGTCCATGGCCTGTCTCCGAAGAAGCCGTTGCTGGAGAACGCGAACGCATCGAGCACACGGTGCTGTGTGGCGCCATCGAGCGCGCCGAGCCACAGGAAAACGGCAATATTGAGAAGCAGCAGTACAGTCGTGATGCGCATCTATATCCCGTTCTAGTGGCCATGTCAGCTTATTATATCTTTCATCTGTGCATATGGACTATGATACTCTCTGACAGGGATCTGAAGAAACTTATCAGCGCAGGGAACGTCTACGTCACGGACGGCGTGCCGCCGATAAACGTTAAGACGCAGCTGGGCCCGTCGTCCATTGACCTGAGGCTCGGCGACCATTTCATAATTTTCCAAAACACCAAGACGTCGCTGCTCGACACGAAGAACATGAATCTTGACGGCATGACGTCGGGCATCCACGCGACCCCAGAGGAAGGGATAGTCATCCATCCGGGCCAATTCATCCTCGGGACGACAATGGAGTTCCTGAAAATCCCGGACGACATGGCTGCGCGCATCGAGGGGCGCTCGTCGTACGGACGCTTGGGCATTGCGGTGCACAGCACGGCAGGCTATTGCGATCCCGGCTGGGAAGGGCAGGTTACGCTTGAAATACAGAACCTCGGCGTCGTTCCGGTGCGCCTGTATCCCGGCGAGCGCGTCTGCCAAGTGGTTTTCCAGAAGATGACTAGCGAGGCTGACGTTCCGTACGGGAAAAAGCACGATGCGAAATACATGAAGCAGTCGCGGGCGACGGCGAGCAAACTGCACATGGAGAAGCACTAGTTAATCCTTATCGCTCTTACCGCGCTTCTGGAAAACTCTGTTTTCCAGTGCGTTCGGATGTTCAGTCCGAACTTTCCGAATCTTATTCGGAAACGCCGGAACTTCGTTCCGTGCGTTTCCAAAAAGGCTTGTCTTTTTGCTTCTCGTCCATCTGTGCCAGCTTCTTGAAGCCCTTGCGCAACAGTTTCTCTGTTTCACGAAGCTCACGGCTGTTATTTCCGACGCCGACTGTGTTGCCCACGCCGAGCACAAGCAGCGTGCGCCCTTTTGGAATGCGCGTCAACCGTTTCTTCAACAGTGCGACAGCAATGGGAACCGCATCGTATATCTCTTTGCGCATGTTGAACATCGACTCTTCGGCCTTCATCTTCACGATGAGCGCGTCTATCGGAATGTGCATGCGCGTAGCGATATCCTCAATCTCGTAGCGCTGTACGACACCGATTGGGCCCATCACGACGCCTACACCTTCTGCCACAGCGCCTGTGCGTTCGCCCTCAAGCTTGCCTGCGGCATCGACAGTCAGTATACGCGTTGGCTTGTACTTCTTTATAAGAGGCACGAGCGCATCGCCCGGATAGCCTATGACAGCGCCTGGCCCGTCTGCTTTCACGACAACGACTCGCCGGCCATCGATGTTGCGGACGCTGTAGACGACCTCCGTCCCCTTTATTTTCTTGTATTTGGCGTCGTCTATCAGTTCAGCCGCTATCAGAGGGCCTATTCCGTCGCCCACAGGCTCGCCGTTAAGCATATTGTCGACGGACTTCGCCACAGAGTCGGCGACCTCCTTTATCATCGGTATCTGCATCTGTATCAGCAGCGCTATCTGGGGGTTCTTGTACTTCTTCACGAGCTCCAGGAAGTGGCGCACGACCTTGGTTATCTGGTAGCCGCCTGTAGTGTTTATCAGTGCAGCCTCGAGATTGCGCCTCTCCACAGGGTCTTTCGTGTCAGCATTCTCTTCTACGAAGGCTCGGAAAGAGTCGAACTGCTCGCGGATCGTTTTTCCTAGTTTTGTGATTATGCCGTTGGGGTCGAGGTCAACGGGCGTCTGCGCGAAGAAGTCCAGGAACGCAGTGGTGTCCTCGACAAACTTCTTGTCCGGGCGTCTCCGCATCTTGTGCGTTAGTGCGCGAACGGATTCGTCAGTGAGTTTCTGCAGCTCCGCCACATCTTTCTCTAGTTTCCATGTCGCCTGCGAGACGAGCATCTTCGGGTAGAAGAATATCATGCCGATGAACATTATCGATATCACTGTCTGTATTATGCCCTGTGCGCCATCGTTGCCAAAGAACTGGGCGAATATCATTGTCCTCCCCTCATACGTTCAGATATTTTCTTGAAAGCCCCGAGCAGCACGTCCGCCTCCCCCTTTGTCGGCGGTGCCCTGTTTGTCATGCGGACGAACGCGCCAGCCGCATCCCCGGAGTACTTTAAATCGTTCAGGATATTTATAAAGGCGGTTTGGAGCCTTTCACGTTGCTCCCGAACGGCCGTTTCACGTTCCGGAGCCCCTGCAAGAGCATACATAACTATGGCCGCAGCATGGGAGACATTCATAACGGCATACGCACGCGCAGTGGGTATGTGGACTAGCGCGTCGCACATGTCCAGCTCGCGCTTGGAGAGGCCTGCCCCCTCGTTGCCGAAGAGCAGCGCTGTGCGGCCGCGCGGAACGATACCTTTTAGCTCTTCAGGCGTTATGCACGGCCTATCTGCGCCAACGATACCTGTCGTGCCTATGACGTAATCGTATTTTCTTGCGTCGAAATCGTTCAGCACGTGCGCGTTCTGCACGACGTCGTAAGCATGTTTTGCCTGTATGCGCGCGTCGGTGAGATCGCACGGTTCGACTATAACGAGGCGAGCGAAACCGAAGTTTTTCATGGCCCGTGCAACCGCGCCCACATTGCCGGGGTTCTGCGGTTTCATGAGCACTATGTCCACGCCCTCCCGAGAAACTTGTCTTGCCGGTACGGTGTCCACCGTTACGCGTGCGTAAGCTATACTTAAATATCGGTCTTTGCCTACGTACTCCATGGCCCGTCTGGAAACGGTAACTATCGTACTCATCGGCCTCGGCCTTCTCGTGTGGGGCATACTAAGCCAGGCTGGCGCGAGTCCTACTGGCATAGGCGACACCATAAGCGAGCGCACGCGCGAAATACTAGGCGGCGAATCGTCAGATCTCCTAGCGCGCAACATCACCGTTTCAGGAGCGTTCTCCTTGACAAAGCTTGATTTGGGCAACGCCCCTGTGGGCCTTTTGATGCTGGACTACAGCAACAGCGAGGTCGACGTCACGATAAACGGCGTCCGCGTGACGTCCGACGACGTTAAGATGATTATAGAGCAGTACGAGGGCGCCTACGCCATAGAAGGCCGCCGGCTCACGCTTGACGGGACTGCCCACAAGGTGCGCGTGAACGGCGTGACTCTCGACACTGGTTCGGCAACAGTCAAAGTCAAGACAGCCGGGCTCATCATCGATTCTTTGGACTCCAAGAGCGTTGATGTCCGCAGCTTCAAGGTCGCCTCGCTCGCGGGCAAGCTCAACCTGCAGGACCGCGTTACGCTGACGTTGCAGAGTGAGCCGCTCGAGATGACCGCTTTCTTAGGGACTGTGAGGATTGACGAGTCTTTGTATATAGAAGGCAAGGCGCGCCGTGTCTTCGCGTCCGGACAGGACTTCAGGACGGTTGTTTCTTGAAGATTTACAGAAGTTTAACAAACTCTTCTACAGTCAGACCGACTTGGCTTATCAGAGAACGCAACGTCCCCTTAGCAAGTTCTTTGTGGTTTGGAACGGTAAGCCTTCGGTGCGGCGGTTCTTTATGTCTCAGAATAACGTGGCTGCCTGTCTGATGGTCGGCGTCATAGCCAATTTTCTTGAATGCACGAATTGCCTCCTGACCAGAGATCACCGGAAGCTTCGGCATTGAGAGCGCCTCAAGGGCTGATTTCTACAAGTTCCTCTTCGATTGAAGGCGGTATTGGCTCTTTGTGCTTTTTAAGGCTTTGCAAATAGCCTTCAATTGCCTCTTTGATGTTTGCAATGGCCTCATCGCGTGTTTTCCCCTGGGAGACGCAGCCCGGCAATGCCGGGCATTCGGCTACGAACACGCCGTCTTCATCTTGTTCCACGAGAATTCTGTACTGCATAACAAACTATTGGCTTAGGACTTTATATAATCGTTGACCATTCCCTTCGCTGGCGTCTATTTGAATATTCTCAAGACGTGCTTAAGCACAGTGCCAACAATAACAAGAAGCGCTGCGGCTGTTGAAAACAAGACTATATTGTTTATCGTGACAGGAATCTTCAGGCCTATGAAGCCGGCCAAGAACGGGAACAGTCCGCCTGCGACAGCCGCGATGAGCAGGTGTATGCCAAGCTTCACGCCCTTGTACAGGAAGTAGACTGTCACCACGAATATGAGAAGCGTGACGATGCCCTGCGCGCCGAGCTGCACCGCAAACCCCTTCAGGAAACCGACGAAATCGAAGGCCATGACTACGTTAATGCGCGCAACAATATAAAAGATTAGCGTTGATACACATCTCATTAAATATGATTGCAAGGGACTCTTCGAGGGAACGATATGGACTTGAGTAGAGATGACATTCTTCAACTTTGCAAGAAATACAACAAGGAAGAGGACCAGTGGAACGCCGAGTTGGAATCCGCCCTCGGCAAGAAATTCAGAACCGACTCTGAAGTCACCAAGGAAGATTTAGAACAAGTCATAAAATGGAAGTTTATCACTAATCCACATAGGTTGAAGAGAGAGCTAAGCCATATACGAGACCTGAAAGACAGTGAAATACGTAGATTGTCCAAAGAGGCGTTCGTATCAAATGACGACAAAACGAAAGTAAAACGTCTTATGGAAATCAAGGGCGTTGGACCCGCCGTTGCGAGCACGATACTCACGTTTTATGACCCACAAAAGTTCTGTGTGTTTGATATCCATAT